>NZ_JANEWH010000081.1:0-22568 GCF_028069715.1 Kluyvera sp. Awk 3
GATTAGTGGAGAGAGTATAATCTTCATAGGGTGCCGGTATTAATGATATCGGCACTTCTGTCTAGACTTCCGGTCGAATTGGAAATTCGGGATTGGTTAAAGAAACTCTCATTAATTTAACACGATATGCCCTCCACTCATTCAGGTCATTCGTCTCTTCTACAGTGGCAATGCCATAATCTACCGCGTCCTGCCTCCACTCAATTTCGTAGTCTGCTTCCTTTTTGAGGTTAGATTTCCGTTGCTCAATTTGTTGTTCAGGAGAAATAGTTGGGGCAGGATGTATGGTAACCTCTCCAAGGTTATCAACCGAGAAGGTTTCGTCTGGGGCCCTGGACATTGCTTTTAAATAACTTTCCTCACTTACTTCAATTGCATCAGCAGGAATATCTTTATAGATTACAGCGCTAGGATAAAATAAGCCATTAGCATACTTGATAGTTTTTTTCATTGCATTAATATCCTATAGCAATCCAGGAACAGTTTTCACTTGCGCCGCTTGGGGCCCAGTTTTGAATGGTGATCTGCTGAGCCCCTGATGGGTTAACGTTCATAGAGGCATTGGAACCATTAGCCCACCGGTTTCCGATGGCAAATAGAATTGAATTCGGAAATGCTATGTTTACGTTATATTCAGCAGATGTGTTAGAAGCAACTTGTCTAGTTCCCCACTGTAGAACAAATGTTTGTGCTCCACCTCCAGCCCCGATGACCGGGATTTTTATATATCCATTGGTACTCATGTTGGCCGCGAAAGATGACATATCAGGGATCCCATTATTGACCGTGGAATCTACATTCCGCGTAGCTGCAGATCCGAGACCTAACTTCGTGCGAACGCTGGTTGCGTCAGCCAGTGCAAGTATTTCTCGCGCGAAAGATGTTAGTGATGTTAGTGCTGCTGTATCGTCGCCGTTGAAATATGGAAGCTTGTCAGCAGCACCGGTTAATGAAGCCAGTGCCGTCAGCGTGGCGTCGAGAGGCTGTAGCACTTGCATTAATGCTGACAGTGATGCGGATTTTTCGTTACCAGACTGATGAACTAGAAAAAGGTCTGTTAATTGAAGTAAAGCTGCTGGAGGTAAGTCCTGTAAATAAGTTAACTGAATATCTGCCATTATGGTTTAGCCTCCAGTGCTGCAATTCGAGCGTATAGGTCATGAAGAATGTAATTAAGATGATTTGCCGCCAGCGGATCGCCTTTAGAAACTGAACCATCTGGATTTTTTACAGGGGGCTTAAACCCTGTTGCATAAATTTCATCAGGAGGCCTTACTCGGTTAGATTGACCATCGGTGTAGGTTACGTCAGTTCCTGCAAATGAATTATCAGCCATATGTCCCCGCTAAATATGTTCCCCTGTCCCAGACCTGTCCGGAAGGCATGGAGCCATTAATACCAACTGCGTGATCATGATTTCCGTTCTGACCAAGCGCTGAATTTGTTCCGTTTATAATCGATGATAAAGCCAGGCACTGTGTTACCTTCGCTGTCTACCTCATCCGGCGCGATGCCGCCAACAATCTGCCCCTGCCGTAAGCTGGCGCGAAGAGAATTAACTAGCAGCGCAATGCCGGCGTTGGTGTATGGAACTTTCTTCTGACGGGACATCAGTGAAACCATAGATGTCTGAATATAGTCAGTCAGCCAGTCACGGAAGCGCACAACATCAATCCACTCCCCTGAAACAACCTTGCCACCCAATGCAGCATTGCCATCTGATACAGCGCCAATCATGTAGGTGTTTAAGGCTATCTGATCGTAGAGATTCCCGTTTTTCTTGTAGACGTTTTGTCTTTGAGTCGAGTTAAGTTTGACGGGGGTAATGCCAGGTAGATTCTTTAGAGCCCACGTTTCAGAGCCTGGGTCCATAGTAAAGCATCTACGGCCGTACTGATGTGCATCCGTGCACGTTCGTGTTCAACCCGCAGATCGCATCACGTAATGGCCGTGCAGGGCATCATTACGCAGTTGGTTCTATCAATCAGTCGTGGGAAGCGGCAATGCGACGCGCCGGGATTCTCTATCGCAGAGCATACCAGTCCAGACACACGTATGCATGCTGGTCGTTGGCTGCTGGCGCTAACCCGAACTTCATCGCGAAGCAAATGGGTCATACAGACGCGCAAATGGTTTACCGTGTGTACGGATCCTGGATGGCCGATAACAACCAGGATCAAGTACTCATCTTGAACCAGAAATTGAGTGAGTTTGCCCCATCCATGCCCCACGCTGTTGGATTGGATGGTTATTAATTAAATATTTCATTAGGTTAGATAACCTAAACCTGCATGCCCATGACTTCCTGATAGGCGCTCACCAGTTTATTACGCACCTGAATCCCCATCTGCAATGAAACGGATGCTTTTTGCAGATCGGTCATCACATCGTTCAACGCGATTCCCGGTTCACCTAATGAGAACTTCTCCGCCTGCGCTTTGGCGCTATTTTGCGTATCGCTGATGCGGTCGAGCGCCGCGTGCAGCTGCCCGGCAAAGCTGATGGTTGGCTGTGTATCCACGCTTTGACTGCGCGCCATCGATGCCGTTGCCTGCATCTGCGACAGCACGCCCTCAATACCCTGAATCGCCATGTTGACTCCCAGATTGTGTTTAACCTGGGAACGAGCTTACCAGTTTGTCAATAAGATAAAGGCGCTAAATAACGCTATAAAAACGGGTTATTTGGCCCATCAAATTTCCCGAAGCATCAAATAATGGCATAGCTGTCTTTATGTGTTTTGCGCCAGGGAGTCTGCTTTGTTTTCGTTTACGTTTAACGCCATTGATCAGGATCGACGAGGTGCGCAATGAGCGCGAGTGCTACGGCTACGCCACAAAATAAAACTGTAGAATGGGTCAATCGCCTGCGCGCTAATCCAAAAATTCCACTGATGGTGGCCAGTGCCGCCGCGGTGGCTATTCTCGTGGCAATGGTACTGTGGGCCAAATCCCCGGACTATCGCACGCTGTTCAGTAACCTGTCCGATCAGGACGGGGGGGCCATCGTGACCCAACTGACCCAGATGAACGTCCCCTATCGTTTCGCCGATAACGGCGGCGCGCTGGAAGTGCCCGCTGACAAAGTGCATGAACTGCGCCTGCGTTTGGCCCAGCTCGGCCTGCCGAAAGGCGGCGCGGTGGGTTTTGAACTGCTCGATCAGGAAAAATTCGGCATCAGCCAGTTCAGCGAGCAGGTGAACTACCAACGTGCGCTGGAAGGTGAACTGTCGCGTACCATCGAAACCCTCGGTCCGGTCAAAAGCGCCCGCGTGCACTTAGCGATGCCAAAACCTTCGCTGTTCGTACGCGAGCAGAAATCCCCTTCTGCCTCCATTACCGTCAACCTCGAACCGGGCCGCGCGCTTGATGAAGGGCAAATCTCCGCGGTGGTCCATCTGGTCTCCAGCGCCGTAGCGGGTTTACCGCCGGGCAACGTCACCGTGGTCGATCAGGGCGGCCATCTGCTGACCCAGTCCAATACCAGCGCTCGTGACCTGAATGACGCGCAGCTGAAATACACCGCCGACGTTGAAGGCCGCGTTCAGCGCCGCATTGAAGCGATTCTTGGACCGATCGTCGGTAACGGTAACGTGCATGCGCAGGTCACCGCGCAGGTAAACTTCGATAATAAAGAGCAAACCGACGAACAGTATCGCCCGAACGGCGATCCTAACCAGGCCGCCATTCGTTCGCGTCAGGTGAGCGAAAACGATCAGGTCGGTAGCCCGTATCCGGGCGGCGTTCCTGGCGCGCTGTCGAACACCCCGGCACCGGCGCCGTCGGCGCCGATTGCCAACCCGCCGGCGAATCAGGCCAACGCGCAGAATGCCAATACCCGCACAACCGCCACCACCGGTCCACGCAATACCCAGCGTAGCGAAACCAGCAACTTCGAACTCGATCGCACCATTTCGCACACCAAAAAGAACGTTGGCGATGTTCAACGTCTGTCGGTCGCCGTGGTGGTCAACTATCGCAATCTGCCAGACGGTAAGCCGCTGCCGCTGACCAGCGATCAGATGAAACAGATTGAAGATTTAACCCGCGAGGCGATGGGCTTCTCCAGCCAGCGCGGCGATACCCTGAACGTGGTCAACTCGCCGTTTAACAGCAGCGATGACAGCGGTGGTGAACTGCCGTTCTGGAAGCAGCAGTCGTTTATCGATCAGCTGATGTCCGCCGGTCGCTGGCTGCTGGTGCTGATTGTTGCCTGGCTGCTGTGGCGTAAAGCGATTAAACCGCAGCTTGTGCGCCGTGAACAGGCCGCCCTGGCCGAGGTGGAAAAAGCCAAAGCGCAGCAGGAAATTCAGGAAGCCGTTGAGGTTCGCCTCAGCAAAGATGAACAGACCCAGCAACGCCGTGCCAACCAGCGCCTGAGCGCCGAGGTGATGAGCCAGCGTATTCGCGAAATGTCTGATAACGATCCGCGCGTCGTGGCGCTGGTCATTCGCCAATGGATGAATAACGACCATGAGTAATCTTACCGGAATCGACAAAAGCGTCATTTTGCTGATGACGATTGGCGAAGATCGCGCCGCTGAGGTGTTTAAGCACCTCAGCACCCGCGAAGTACAGCAGCTCAGTACCGCCATGGCGGGCATCAAGCAGATCTCGAATAAACAGCTGACCGACGTGCTGGCCGAGTTTGAGCAAGAGGCCGAGCAGTTCGCGGCGCTGAGCGTTAACGCCAATGAATATCTGCGCTCGGTGCTGGTTAAAGCACTGGGCGAAGAGCGCGCCTCCAGCCTGCTGGAGGACATTCTCGAAACCCGCGAAACCACCAGCGGGATCGAGACGCTCAACTTTATGGAACCGCAGAGCGCCGCCGATATTATCCGTGACGAGCATCCGCAGATCATCGCCACCATTCTGGTCCACCTCAAGCGTGGTCAGGCGGCCGATATTCTGGCGCTGTTCGATGAACGTCTGCGACACGACGTCATGCTGCGTATCGCCACCTTCGGCGGCGTGCAGCCGGCCGCGCTGGCGGAACTGACAGAGGTGTTGAACGGTCTGCTCGACGGCCAGAACCTCAAGCGCAGCAAAATGGGCGGCGTGAGAACGGCGGCAGAAATTATCAACCTGATGAAAACGCAGCAGGAAGAAGCGGTTATTACCGCGGTACGCGAATTCGACGGCGAGCTGGCGCAAAAAATTATCGACGAAATGTTCCTGTTCGAAAACCTGGTCGAGGTCGACGATCGCAGCATCCAGCGCCTGCTGCAGGAAGTGGATTCCGAATCGTTGCTTATCGCGCTCAAAGGTTCCGAGCCGCCGCTACGCGAGAAGTTCCTGCGCAATATGTCCCAGCGTGCTGCCGACATTCTGCGCGACGACCTCGCCAACCGTGGCCCGGTACGTCTGTCGCAGGTTGAGAACGAACAGAAAGCCATTCTGCTTATTGTGCGTCGTCTGGCCGAAACCGGCGAGATGGTGATTGGCAGCGGAGACGACACCTATGTCTGATACCACGCCGTGGAAAGTCTGGCAGCCTGACGATCTCTCGCCGCCGGTGGAGGTGGAGTTTACTCCCCTCACCCTCGACGAACCGGACGCCGTGCAGGAAGAAATTTCTGCCGAGCAGTTGCAGCAACAGCAGTTGGCTCAGCTACAGATCCAGGCTCATGAACAAGGCTATCAGGCCGGGCTGCGTGAAGGCCACGCGGCGGGTCAACAACAGGGCTATCAGGAAGGTCTGGCGCAGGGGCTCGAACAGGGCCTGGCACAAGCCAAACAGGATCAGGCCCCTATTCATGCCCGCATGCAGCAGCTGGCGAGCGAATTTCAGCACACCCTGGATACGCTTGACAGCGTGATCGCCTCACGTCTGATGCAGATGGCGCTGGAAGCCGCGCGACAAATTGTCGGCCAGATGCCGGTGGTCGATAACACCGCGCTGATCAAACAGATTCAATCGCTGCTGCAGCAAGAGCCGCTGTTCAGCGGCAAGCCGCAGCTGCGGGTCAGCCCGGAAGATTTACCGCGCGTCGAGGAGATGCTGGGCGCCACGCTGAATCTTCACGGCTGGCGGCTGCGCGGCGACCCAACGCTGCACCCCGGCGGCTGTAAGGTCTCCGCCGATGAGGGCGATCTCGACGCCAGCGTGGCCACGCGCTGGCAGGAACTGTGCCGCCTGGCGGCACCGGGAGCCTGCTGATGACCGTGCGCCTGACCCGCTGGCTGAACACCCTCGACAACTTTGAGGCCCGCATTGCCCAGCTTCCCGCCGTGCGCCGTTACGGCCGCCTGACCCGGGCCACCGGGCTGGTGCTGGAAGCCACCGGGCTGCAGTTGCCGCTTGGCGCAACCTGCATTATTGAGCGTCAACAGGGTACAGAGATGCAGGAAGTGGAAGCCGAAGTGGTCGGCTTCAACGGTCATCGCCTGTTTTTAATGCCGCTTGAAGAAGTTGAAGGCATTTTACCCGGCGCGCGGGTTTATGCCCGTAGCGCCGTCGGCGACGGACTGCAAAGCGGTAAACAGCTTCCGCTCGGCCCGGCGCTGCTTGGCCGCGTACTCGACGGCAGCGGCAAACCGCTCGACGGCCTGCCCGCGCCGGATACCACGGAAACCGGCGCGCTGATCACGCCGCCGTTCAACCCACTCCAGCGTACGCCGATTGAGCACGTGCTGGATACCGGCGTGCGGCCAATCAATGCCCTGCTCACCGTCGGTCGCGGCCAGCGTATGGGGCTGTTTGCCGGCTCCGGCGTCGGTAAGAGCGTACTGCTCGGCATGATGGCGCGCTATACCCGCGCTGACGTCATCGTCGTCGGTCTTATCGGTGAGCGTGGTCGCGAGGTGAAAGATTTCATCGAGAATATTCTCGGCACCGAAGGCCGCGCACGTTCCGTAGTGATTGCCGCGCCCGCCGACGTTTCTCCTCTGCTGCGTATGCAGGGAGCCGCTTACGCCACCCGCGTGGCGGAAGATTTCCGCGATCGCGGACAGCATGTGCTGTTGATTATGGATTCGCTGACCCGTTACGCGATGGCGCAACGTGAAATTGCCCTGGCAATCGGCGAACCACCGGCCACCAAAGGCTACCCGCCTTCAGTCTTTGCCAAGCTGCCCGCGCTGGTTGAACGCGCCGGGAATGGCATCAGCGGCGGCGGTTCGATCACCGCGTTTTATACCGTGTTAACCGAAGGCGACGATCAGCAGGATCCGATCGCCGACTCCGCCCGCGCCATTCTCGACGGCCATATCGTGCTGTCGCGACGGCTGGCCGAGGCCGGTCATTATCCGGCAATTGATATTGAAGCCTCTATCAGCCGTGCCATGACCGCGCTAATTAGCGAGCAACACTACGCGCGAGTGCGCAATTTTAAACAGCTGCTTTCCAGTTTTCAGCGTAACCGCGACCTGATTAGCGTCGGCGCGTACGCCAAAGGCAGCGATCCGATGCTGGACAAAGCCATCACGCTCTGGCCGCACCTGGAAGCATTTTTACAGCAAGGCATTCTTGAAAAAGCAGACTGGGAATCATCAATCCAGGCGCTGGAATTGATTTTCCCAACGTCATAGTGAAGCAAGAGGATCACCAATATGGCGCAGCACGGTGCATTAGCAACGCTTAAAGAACTGGCAGAAACCGATGTCGATAACGCCGCCCTGGTGTTGGGCGAGATGCGACGCGGCTGCCAGCAGGCGGAAGAACAACTCAAAATGTTGATGGACTATCAGCTTGAATACCAGAACAGCCTGAATAACGACATGACGCAGGGGATCGCGAGCCTGCGCTGGCAAAACTACCAGCAGTTTATTCAGACACTGGAAAAAGCCATTGACCAGCATCGTCAGCAGCTTATTCAGTGGAACAACAAAGTCGAACAAGCGCTGAACTTCTGGCGCGAGAAAAAACAGCGCTTGCAGGCATGGCAAACGCTACAGGACCGGCAGGCCTCTGCGGAGCTGCTGGCGGAAAACCGTCTGGATCAGAAAAAGATGGATGAATTTGCCCAACGAGCAACCATGAGGAAACCAGAATGATCACTCTGCCTAACCTGGCCATCAGCGATGCAAGCCTCGCAGGGGCCGATACCGCAGCCAAAACCGCAGGCGGCGCCGAGGATTTTCTGGCTCTGCTGGCGGGTGCATTAACGCAAGCCGGCGATGCAACAAACGCTGGCAAAATCGCCCAACTGTCCGGCGAGGACGCGGCGGCGCTGCGCGATGTCAAAGCGAAAGGTCAATCCATCACCGAATGGCTGGTACAGCAGGAAGCGACACGCGCCACCGCTGAGATTGGTCAAGCGACGGATATCAGCGAACAAAGCGACGCGCAAACGCTGCTCAGTTCGCTGGCGGCACACCTGAAAGGCGAAATAGCGTCAGGTAAGGATAAGCTCAGCGATAAAGAGAGCGACGAGGACAAACTCAGCGACGACGAACAGGGCAGCCTGAATGCGTTGATGGCGATGCTGCCCACGCCGCCGCAAGCCCCGCAGACGGCGGTGAACTCGACCGCCAGCGCCACCAGCGATACGCTGAGCGCGTTAAACGCGCCACTCAAACGTGACTCAGCAAAAGCCGACGGTTTTATCGATGTGAAAAGCACTCCGGCCTCGCAACCGCAAACCGATGCCCGTGCGCTATCCGCCGACGCCGCCTTTGTGATCCCGGCGCAGAAAGCAGAAGCGGAAAGCACGCCAAGCCCAACCGCGCCAACGGCGACGGTGTCGCCGATTTCGCCACAGAGCAGCAGTTCACTGACCGCCCCGATGGCCGCCAGCGCCAACGTCCATGCCCAGCTTGGTACTCCGGACTGGCAGCAGAACGTCAGCCAGCACATCACGCTGTTTACCCGTCAGGGCCAGCAAACCGCCAAACTGCGCCTGCACCCCGAGTCGTTAGGCCAGGTACACATTACGCTGAAGGTGGAAGATAACCTCGCGCAGATCCAAATGGCCTCGCCGCACAGCCACGTACGCGCGGCGTTGGAAGCCGCTCTGCCGGTGCTGCGCAGCCAACTGGAAGATAACGGAATCCAACTGGGCCAGAGCAATATCAGCAGCGATGGCTTTGCGGGCCAGCAACAGCAGCCCTCTTCCCAGCAATCGTTCGCCTCGCGCGCTGACGCCAACGCCAGCGATGCTCAGGACGACGCTGAGATGCTGGCCGTCCCTGCCGCCCTGCACGCCGCCTCTCGCGGCGATAACGCGGTAGATATCTTCGCTTAAACGCCAGAGGTAACACGATTATTCCCGTCTTTTCCACGCTTTGACCGGCGCGGGAGGCGGGATAATCATTGGATAAGCAGTAGTAAAAAGGAAGACCGCATCAGATGACTGACACCGCTATCAATAAAAAGAGCAAACGCTCGATCTGGATCCCACTTTTGGTGCTGGTAACGCTCGCCGCCTGCGCCACAGCAGGTTACAGCTACTGGCGCATTGAGCATCAGAACGCCCCGGCCGCGCCAAAAGAAGCGCCGCCGCCGGCCGCACCGGTCTTTTTCCCGCTGGATACCTTCACCGTCAACCTGGGCGATGCCGATCGCGTGCTGTACGTGGGCATCACGCTGCGCATGAAGTCCGAAGCTGACCGCGCCCGTCTGAACGACTATCTGCCGGAAGTGCGCAGCCGCATGCTGCTGCTGCTGTCGCGTCAGGATGCGACTAAACTGGCAACAGACGAAGGCAAAAAACAGCTCGCAAACGATATTAAAGAGACGCTGAGCGCGCCGTTAATTGCCGGTCAGCCGAAACAGGACGTTACCGACGTTCTGTACACTGCCTTTATTCTGCGGTAGAGCCATGGGCGACAGTATTCTTTCTCAGGCCGAAATCGATGCGCTGTTAAACGGCGACAGCGACAAATCAAGTGAACCGCTGGCGGGCGCGACGGGCGAAGATGACATTCGCCCCTACGACCCCAATACCCAGCGCCGCGTGGTCCGTGAGCGACTGCAGGCGCTGGAGATTATTAACGAGCGTTTCGCCCGCCACTTCCGTATGGGGTTATTCAACCTGCTGCGTCGTAGTCCGGACATTACCGTGGGGGCGATCCGCATTCAGCCCTACCACGAGTTTGCCCGTAACCTGCCGGTGCCGACCAACCTCAACCTGATTCACCTTAAGCCGCTGCGCGGTACCGGCCTGGTGGTGTTCTCGCCAAGCCTGGTGTTTATCGCGGTGGACAACCTGTTCGGCGGCGACGGTCGCTTCCCGACCAAGGTTGAGGGACGTGAATTCACCCATACCGAGCAGCGGGTGATTAACCGCATGCTCAAGCTGGCGCTGGAAGGCTATAGCGATGCCTGGAAAGCGATTAACCCGCTGGAGGTGGAGTACGTCCGTTCGGAGATGCAGGTGAAGTTCACCAACATTACCACCTCACCGAACGATATCGTGGTGAACACGCCATTCCACGTGGAAATCGGCAACCTGACCGGTGAATTTAACATTTGTCTGCCGTTCAGCATGATTGAACCGCTGCGCGAACTGCTGGTCAACCCGCCGCTGGAAAACTCACGTCACGAGGACCAAAACTGGCGCGAGAACCTGGTACGCCAGGTGCAGCATTCCGAGCTGGAACTGGTGGCGAATTTCGCCGATATCTCGCTGCGTTTGTCACAAATACTCAAACTTAAACCCGGTGACGTTCTGCCGATTGACAAGCCAGACCGCATTATTGCTCACGTCGACGGCGTACCGGTGTTAACCAGCCAGTACGGCACCGTGAACGGCCAGTATGCGCTGCGCGTAGAACATTTGATCAACCCGATTTTGAATTCGCTGAACGAGGAACAGCCCAAATGAGTGATATGAATACTCCACCCGATGACAACAGCGGATCCGTGGACGATCTGTGGGCTGAAGCGCTGAACGAGCAAAAATCCACCTCCGGAAAAAGCGCCGCTGACGCGGTCTTCCAACAGTTGGGCGGCGGTGATGTCAGCGGTACGTTGCAGGATATCGACCTGATTATGGATATCCCGGTCAAGCTGACCGTGGAGTTAGGCCGCACGCGCATGACCATCAAAGAGCTGCTGCGTCTGACGCAAGGTTCGGTGGTGGCGCTGGACGGTCTGGCCGGTGAACCGCTGGATATTCTGATTAACGGCTATTTGATAGCGCAAGGTGAAGTGGTGGTGGTTGCCGATAAATACGGCGTTCGCATTACCGACATCATCACGCCGTCAGAACGCATGCGCCGTCTGAGCCGCTGATATGAGCGCAACCCACTCCGCGCCTGTAGTAACACCATCGCACGCTGCGCCGGCGAGCCACACCACCACGCCGGTGACGGTGGCGCACGCCAATGAACCGACGACTTCACCGCTGATTCAGGTGAGCGGCGCACTACTGGGCATTATCGTGCTGATTCTGGCCGCCGCGTGGGTCATTAAACGCGTTCTGCCCGGTACGGTGCAGGGCCGAAGCAGCAGCGGCCTGAAGGTGAGCGCCAGCGCATCGTTAGGGGCGCGTGAGCGGGTGGTGATTGTGAACGTCGAGGATGCGCGGCTGGTGCTGGGCGTCACCGCCCAGCAGGTAACACTGCTGCATACCCTGCCGCCAGCGCCGCCGGAAAACCCGCCGCCGCAGGCTAACGCGCCGGAATTTGCTTCACTGATGAAAAACATGCTTAAGCGTCCCGGGAGATCCTGATGCGCCGTATTTATTCCCTCGCGCTGGGCGGGCTGCTATTGCTCTCGCCTTCCGCCTTTGCTCAGCTTCCGGGTTTAATCAGCCAGCCGCTGGCCAACGGCGGGCAGAGCTGGTCGTTGCCGATCCAAACGCTGGTGTTTATCACCTCGCTGACCTTTATCCCGGCCATTTTGCTCATGATGACCAGCTTTACGCGCATCATCATCGTCTTCGGCCTGCTCCGCAGCGCGCTGGGTACGCCGTCCGCACCGCCTAATCAGGTGCTGCTGGGGCTGGCGCTGTTTCTCACTTTTTTTATTATGTCGCCGGTGATTGATAAAGTTTATACCGACGCGTATCAGCCGTTTAGCGAAGATAAAATCACCATGCAGGAGGCGTTAGATAAAGGCGCGCAACCGCTGCGTGAATTTATGCTGCGCCAGACACGCGAAGCCGACCTGGCGCTGTTTGCCCGGCTGGCCAACAGCGCACCGATTCAAGGCCCGGAAGCCGTGCCGATGCGCATTCTGCTGCCCGCCTACGTCACCAGCGAGCTAAAAACCGCTTTCCAGATTGGCTTCACTATTTTTATACCGTTTCTGATTATCGACCTGGTCATTGCCAGTGTGCTGATGGCGCTGGGGATGATGATGGTACCGCCCGCGACCATTGCCCTGCCCTTCAAGCTGATGCTGTTTGTGTTGGTCGATGGTTGGCAGTTATTGGTCGGTTCGTTGGCGCAGAGTTTTTACAGTTAAGGAGTACCCATGACCCCTGAATCCGTCATGATGATGGGCACCGAGGCGATGAAAGTGGCGCTGGCGCTGGCGGCGCCGCTGCTTTTGGTCTCGCTGGTCACCGGTCTGATTATCAGTATTCTGCAAGCGGCCACGCAGATTAACGAAATGACGCTGTCGTTTATCCCCAAAATTATCGCCGTGTTTATCGCGATCATCGTCGCCGGGCCGTGGATGCTGAATCTGCTGCTTGACTATGTACGCACGTTGTTCAGCAACCTGCCCTACATCATCGGTTAAGCATTATGCTTCACATGACCAGCGACCAGTGGGTTTCATGGCTCGGGCTCTACTTCTGGCCGTTGCTGCGCGTGCTGGCGCTGATCACCACCGCGCCGATACTCAGTGAACGCTCTGTGCCTAAACGGGTGAAAGTCGGTTTGGGGATTATTATCACCTTCGTCATTGCCCCTTCGCTGCCGCCGGTCGATGTGCCGATTTTTTCCGCCAATGCGCTCTGGCTGGCGTTACAACAAATTCTCATCGGCATCGCGCTGGGCTTTACGATGCAGTTTGCCTTTGCCGCCGTACGAACCTGCGGCGAGATTGTGGGCCTGCAAATGGGTCTCTCGTTCGCGACCTTTGTCGATCCGGGCAGCAATCTCAACATGCCGGTACTGGCGCGCATTCTCGATATGCTGGCCATGCTGCTGTTCCTGGTCTTCAACGGCCATCTGTGGCTGATTTCACTGCTGGTCGATACCTTCCACACGTTGCCTATCGGCGGTGAGCCCATTAACAGCAATGCGTTTCTCGCGCTCGCCCGGGCGGGCGGCATGATTTTCCTCAACGGTCTCATGCTTGCGCTGCCGATCATTACCCTACTGCTGACCGTTAACCTGGCGCTCGGGATGCTGAACCGCATGACCCCGCAGCTGTCGGTGTTTGTTATCGGCTTCCCCATCACCCTGACCGTCGGCATTATGCTGATGGCGGCGTTAATGCCATTAGTGGCCCCCTTCTGTGAACACTTATTTAGCGAAATATTTGATCTATTAGCTGATATTATCAGTGAGTTACCACGTATAAATTCTCCATAGTACCCTCCAGGTTATTATGAGGAAATTCCTAAAGTAAATTTGCAAAAACATCTACCAGCATATCGCTGGCGCGGGTTATTTGTTTTTACGTCTTTCACATAACCTAACATTTACTTTACTTTGAGATGATTCCTGGCAAATTATACGTAACTTTACGGGATAGTTGATGCCGCCTGATCGTCTTCATTCTCAATTTTTTATTTTCATTAGGTTCGCTGCGACGATGAAGTTCGAGGGTAATGGGTTAATTATCGTTACGCATTGAGTGAGGGTATGCCATGTCAACGATTATTATGGATCTATGCAGTTATACGCGGCTAGGGTTAACCGGATACCTGGCCAGTCGTGGAGTGAAGAAACGAGATATTGACAATGTTGAGAGCGTAGAAGCACTTACAGAAGTTTGCGCGACTCGTCATCCATCTGTCGTGTTCATTAATGAGGACTGCTTCATCCACGATGTGCAGAGTAGCTTGCATATCAAGCAGATCATTAATCAACATCCCAGGACTTTGTTCATTGTTTTTATGGCTATTGCCAATATTCATTTTGACGAATACCTGATGGTGCGGAGTAATCTGCTAATAAGTTCCAAATCGATAAAACCGGAAACCCTGGATAGCATTCTGGGGAATTATCTGAAAAAAGAAAAATCAGACGTAAAGCAAACTAATATGTCTACTCTGTCATTAAGCAGGACAGAATCAAGCATGCTGAAAATGTGGATGTCGGGACAGGGAACGATTCAGATTTCCGATCAGATGAATATTAAAGCAAAAACCGTATCGTCACATAAGGGTAATATTAAGAAGAAAATAAAAACGCATAACAAACAGGTTATTTATCATGTTGTGCGCCTGGCGGAAAATGTCACCTCGGGCATTTTCGTCAATATGCGCTAGGATATCCAGGCAGGGAAACTGGCGGTAGGGCTACCGCCAGATGATCGATTACGATTCGCTTTTCTCAACAAAAATTCCATCAGGATGGCCCACTTCGTTGAAAAACCAGATCCCCAGCGGATAGTCTTCCAGCGCGACCAGATACATCGTCCCTTCATTGAACTGTTCAATGGCCAGCACCACTCCGGAGCGACGCGGCCCCCCATCGGTTTTGACCGTCACACGATCGTTAACTTGCATAAACGCCTCTCCTGATTGGTTTTTCCCAGTGTAGAACAAAATTGTCATGCTGACAGCGGCCTTGACAACCAACTGGCTAAATATCCACCAATAACAAAAATTGAGCAAAAAGTGAGCAGCATTATACGACGCATGTATAATTATACAGGGAGCGGTAAAAAGGGTATCTGTGATGAAATCAGCGATCGATCCTCGTGACATCAACGTTGATGCGCTACTGGCAGCTATCAACGAAATCAGCGAAAGCGAAATCCACCGTTCGTCGAACGATCCACACCACGTGAGCGTCGACGGTCGTGAATACCATACCTGGCGAGAACTGGCGGAAGCTTTCGAGCTGGATGTTCACGACTTCAGCGTGACAGAAGTGACGCGTTGAAGGCAAAAAAATCCCGACACGTCTGCGTCGGGATCAACCTTGCCGAAGCAAGAAGCATTGAAATATTCGTTACATCAGGAAACCTGACGTGGTGAAACATTATCGTTGTTTATGTTGAATGACAAGAATTATTCACCTAATAAATATATATGACCTCTCCGTCACGCATTGTTTCTTCTTTTAATAACATCGATATAAATCAATCAGATGGCAACTTCCTCTAACCGGAATCATCGATAATGTTTTGGGATTATTCTGATTACAATACTTATCCATAAGCTAAATTTATGATTTTCGCTGCTATGGCCTACGTAATCAGCCTTCCGCACACACCCGATTACGCCCGCCCTGTTTAGCCTGATACAGCCGACCGTCAGCGATCGACTGAAGGTGCTGGAAATCATAGCGCTGTAACTCTTCGCTACTGCACACTCCCAACGAAGCGCTCACCCGCAGCGTCTGATTGCGGCTGATGAGAATTTCACGGCTATAGATGCTCTCACGAATGCGTTCAGCGATAACCACCGCCTGTTCCAGCGATGTTTCCGGCAGCACGATACAGAACTCTTCGCCACCGACGCGTCCGGCAATATCCGATTTGCGAATTTTATTGATAATCACCCGGCCAATATGGGTAAGCACCCGATCTCCGGCCTGATGACCATATTGATCGTTGATACGCTTGAAGTGGTCCAGATCCAGCTGAATCACCGACATCGGCGCCCCTCGCTGCTGGCTGACGGCAAGCGCTTTACCTGCTCGCTCAAACAGCGCGGCACGGTTATACAGCCGGGTCAACATATCGTGCCAGGCGCGCCACTCCAGCGAATCCTGTAGCGACGACATATTGCGTACCATGCGGCGGATGACGGCCCATGAGATAAGCAGCATGGAGGTGAACAGTATCCACAAAAGGGTTAGCGCGATACTGATGCTGCCAAAGTCACCGCGGATCCCTTCTTCCAGGCTGTGAATGCGCAACAACACGCCGTCGAAATTGCGCAGTTTTTCCCAGCTGATGTAGCGGGAAAGCTGGCGCACGCTCCCCTCGTTATCGTGCTCGTAGGCATATGCCAGCTGCGCCTGAATCTCTTGCGAAAGCTGCGTGCGTTTTTGCGGCTCCTCTTCGGATGAAGCAATCAGATTCATTCGGCGATCGTAGAGCTGATATTCCCCCTCTTCCTCCCCTTCGACAGACTGCATCAGGAACTGGGTCATTTCGTTAACCGACAGCTGAATGGCCAACACGCCAAACCAGTAGTGATCGTAATCGAGCGGTACAGAGGCGGTGACCATCTGGGCTACCGGCACTTTATCGCGGTTGAAGCTGGTGTGCCATTTCACACCGCGCCCCGGGTTATCTCGCTGCGACTGCTGGATAAACCACGGACTGGTCGCCAGGCTGTAATAGTACTCGGTGATGCCATTGCCCTGATTCTGTTCGGTGCTGAGGTAGAACCCGGCGCGCGAAACGTACAGCATATGGGTTTCAAAACGGGAAAGATGCTGACGCGTAATGGCAGAGAGGCGTAGCAAATAGCCCAGTTCAATGGCGGCCATAAACTCATTGCCCAGCAGCGAGTTATCACGCGACAGGAGATTGGTGTGTTTGACGAAGTTATCCGAGACGCCGTTCAGCGGCAACGTACGGTTGTTGTTTAGCGAGATCCGCCAGTCGGCGAACGCACGCTTGCGCTCAAACTCCTGCTCAGCGGTGCGCAACACTTCAAAGGCCAGAGGCACCTGAAGCGCGGACTCCATACCGTTGCGAAAAAACAGCAAGCGGTCAGTGTTGAACTGCAGCTGCGCGTCCATGTCGTTGGCGACGTTTTTCAGGTTATTGCGCTGGCTGGAGATATACGCATCCTCCAGCACGATGGTTTCGCGCCAGGTCAGCAACGTGGAGAAGAACAGCACCACCAGAAAGCAGATATTCACTACACGTTCGGGGCTAACCCGACGCGTGAGCCGCGCCCACCATCCTGACGAAGCCGCCGTGGTGACGGTCAAGGGACGCACATTGGCCTCCTGATACTCACAGAACCATCCCACATCCCACTACTGCGTTGCTGAAAATTCATGCTGCTCCATTACACTGCTCTACGACAAAGAGCCCGATAAGATCGGGTCTAAAACGCCCGGCAAATGCCGGGCGTAAACACGGTTATGATGCCTGTTCTTGCTGATGGATGGCGCCGGGAATCAGCTCATCTTCACGGAATGCTTCCCGTTTGACGCCGAAACCATCATACCAACGACACTCCACCATACCGCTGGCATAACCGGTTACCACCATCCGCGGCCCACCGTTTTTGGGCCGGACTTCATCACTGACCAAAAAGACCATTATTGCCTCCGGTATCAGGGTGAAACAGTTTTACATTAGCCTGGTCACGCCCTCTTTGCGTAGCGGAATTGGATTATTTATGCCGACTTTTTACGCAAACGGTCAATGAGATTCACCGCGGCCAACACCACGGCGCCAATGATAAATCCCAGTACCAGGTTTGCCAGCGTTGGCAACGCCATGGCCAACCACGCCGACTGCTGCTGGGCAAAACCTTCAATGGCATGGTGCAATGGTGCTACGCCGTGAACCACAATGCCGCCGCCCACCAGAAACATCGCCAGCGTTCCCACCACCGAGAGCGTTTTCATCAGCCACGGCGCTACCACCAGCAGGCCTTTGCCCAGCCCTTGCGCCAGGACGCTGCGCTTCTCGGCCAGCCAGTAACCCATATCATCCAGCTTGACGATCACCCCGACAATGCCGTAGACGCCCACGGTCACCAACAGCGCGATGCCGGATAGAATCAGTACCTGATTGAGCAACGGCGCTTGTGCCACAATGCCCAACGTAATCGCCACGATTTCCGCCGACAGAATAAAGTCGGTACGAATCGCCCCTTTGACTTTATCGCGCTCATAGATAGCCGGATCCTGCTGCGCAATCGTCTCCAGACGCTTCTGACGGGCAGCTTCATCGCCCTTGTGCTTACGCGCATGCAGGCTATGCAGCACCTTCTCCACGCCTTCAAAGCACAGATAAGCCCCGCCGATCATCAGCAACGGCGTCACCGCCCAGGGGATAAAGGCGCTGATCAGCAGCGCCAGCGGTACCAGAATCACCTTATTGAGCAGCGACCCCTTGGCCACGCTCCACACCACCGGCAATTCGCGGTTAGCGCGCACGCCTGACACCTGCTGGGCATTCAGCGATAAATCATCGCCCAGCACACCAGCGGTTTTTTTCGCCGCCAGTTTGCCCATCATCGAGATATCGTCGAGTAAAGTCGCGATATCATCTAATAAGGTTAATAAACTACTTCCCGCCACAAGCGACATCCTTCCTTTTTGTTATTGAGAGTAAAGTATGAAGCAAAATAGCGCGGGGTGTAAGAGATACATATTTATAACATAAAAATAACATCAACCCCTTAATTAAAGCACTCGCCAGCGAACTCGTTTTCGCGTTTACTATCAGCCTGCTTGCTATTTTGCCGTGAGGAAGTATGCGTATTAAACAACTGTTACCCCTGGTTGGCGCGCTGTTCGCGCTGTATATCATCTGGGGGTCGACCTATTTTGCCATCAGCATTGGCGTTGCCAGCTGGCCCCCGCTGATGATGGCGGGCGTGCGCTTCCTGTCGGCGGGCGTGGTGCTGATGATGTATCTGCTGGCGACCGGGCACCGGCTGCCGCCGCGTGGGCCGCTGCTCAACGCGGCGCTGATTGGCGTACTGCTGCTGGCCGTGGGGAACGGCATGGTGACGGTGGCGGAACATCAGCATGTGCCTTCGGGGATTGCCGCCGTCATGGTGGCGACCGTACCGCTGTTTACCTTGTGCTTTAGCCGCTTTTTCGGCATCGCCACCCGTAAGCTGGAATGGTTGGGGATCGCCATCGGTCTGGCGGGCATCGTGCTGTTAAACAGCGGCGGCAACCTTAGCGGCAACCCGTGGGGAGCGCTGCTGATTCTGATTGGTTCGCTGAGCTGGGCGTTTGGTTCGGTGTATGGATCACGTATCACGCTGCCAACCGGCATGATGGCCGGGGCAATTGAAATGCTGGCCGCCGGTATTGTGTTGATGCTGGCCTCGCTGCTCAGCGGTGAACGCTTGACGACGTTACCGGATCTGCACGGTTTTCTGGCGGTAGGTTACCTGGCGATTTTCGGGTCTATCATCGCCATTAATGCCTATATGTATCTGATTCGTAATGTTACCCCCGCCGTGGCCACCAGCTACGCTTACGTCAACCCGGTGGTCGCCGTGCTGTTGGGCACCGGTTTTAATGGCGAGCATCTCTCTGCGACTGAGTGGCTGGCGCTGGCGATTATCATTGCGGCGGTTGTCCTGGTGACCTTAGGCAAATACCTGTTCCCGGCGAAAGCGTCGGCTACTCCCTGCCCGACGAAGAAAGCAGGTTTAGATTCGTGATCCCCTGAATCCCGATCTGCGCGCTGCCTTCGCCGCCGCAGATCCACTCCTCCAACCGTTCGCTCAGCGCGCTATCGCTTAGCTTCTGTCGTCCGCGTAGCGCGCACTCCCATACCACCAGCACTCGCCAGCCCTGTTCGACCAGCAGGCCAATATCCCGTCGATCGCGAGCGGCATTAGCGCCAATTTTCGCCAGCCAGAACTCGGTTCGCGTGGCGGGCACCTTAAACAAATAGCAATCGTGTTGATGCCAGAAACAGCCGTGGGTAAAAATGACGCAACGATAGTCGTCGAGCGTAAAATCTGGCCGTCCCGGCAAACGTGTGTCCTGAGCCCGCCAGCGCAGGCCCAACTGCTCGAGCAAGGACGCCATCCTTTTTTCAATGGCGGTATTCTGCGTACCGATAGCACGCATATTTTTGCTGCGAGTGGCCCTATCGTGAACGTCCGCCATTCTTCTTCTCCGCATCCCGCTTTTGTACCGCTTGCAGGATACGCGACTCCAGCAGCTTGGCCACGGCGGCAAATACCGGCACGATCACCGAGTTACCAAACTGGCGATAGGCCTGGGTATCCGAGACCGGAATGCGAAAGCGGTAGCCCTGCGGCGATTCAAAGCCCATCAACCGCGCGCACTCGCGCGGTGTCAGGCGACGCGGTCGACGTAACTGATTCTGTGGATCGTCAAAATGTTTTTCGCCCAACGCGCGATCCCAGCCGCGATCGATGAGGATCTCCGCGCCGTCTTTGTAATAGCGTGCCGACAACGTACGCGCCACGCTGCTGGCTCGCGTTGGGTCAACCAGGCCATAACCGAATCCGTTGCCCTTTTCCTGATGCTTACGCGCATAGCGATAGAGGTACTTCCACAGCACCGGCGTCAGGATAAATTTGGCATCGACATTCGGCTCTAACAGCTCGCCAAACGTCGGACGACGCGCAGGGTAAAGCGCAGGAATATCGCGCAGGGTGAACCCCTGATGCAGGCCTAAATCCCGGCGGAAGCCAACCAGCACAATACGTTCGCGGTGCTGCGGCAGGAAGTGCTGACCATCGATAATCTTCGGATCATCGGCCCCCATATCCGCAGCATCGGCAACTTCATAGCCCAGTTCGTCCAGGGTTTGCATGATAATACGGAAGGTTTTCCCACCATCGTGACTCTTGAGATTCTTGACGTTTTCCAGCACAAAGATGGGCGGCCTGCGTGCGTCAATAATTCGTACTACGTCAAAAAACAGCGTGCCTTGCGTATCACAGGCAAACCCGTGCGCACGGCCCAGGGCATTTTTTTTCGATACTCCGGCCAGCGAAAACGGCTGGCAGGGAAAGCCTGCGAGCAGAACATCATGTTGCGGTATACATTGGCGAATATGCGCCTGCGCCTCAGCGTCGCTGACGTCGGTGCGGCCACTGAGCGTGACATCGCGAATGTCGGCGTTGAACTGGTGCTCATGCGGATCGCAGTACCAGTTCGCCTTATAGGTACGCACCGCGTGTTTGTTCCACTCGCTGGTGAACACGCACTGGCCGCCAATCGCCTCAAAGCCATTGCGTATTCCGCCAATACCGGCAAAAAGGTCGACAAAGCGGAATGCATAATGCGGATGATGAGCGGGCGGCTTCGGCAGCAACCCAGCAAGATGCGCCTGCTCGTTTTCGCTGAGTCGGGTATTGGCGCGCCCCAACGTGACGACACGTTTAACAATAGCCGGGCTCCAGTGCTGTTCCCCTACGGCAACCAGCTCGGCGACAACGGTCTTAAGATCGTAAATCTCCAGGATATGCTCCAGCAGCGCCTGAGCGTCCGGCTCGTCGGGTAACGCTACCTCGTTTGATAAGACTCGTTGTTGCATAAATTTGACCAGATACAGAAAAGGAAAAAGAAAGCGCAAATAAAGGCGAGATTATCACAGTTTGCTGGATTCTTGTGGCGCGAATCGCCGCAGCACATCCGCATCCAGCGACAGCGGGTCGCCCGCCAGTTCGGCGCTCAGTTTTGCCATAAAGTGCACCAGGAAATCAGCATTCTTTTGCGCTAATTCCCGCCCTTTCTCAGTTTGCATCGTCGCAGGCAGGCGCAGCAGTTTGGTCTGGAAATGGTCCAGCGCGTAGGTTTTGTCATCTAACGGCCGGCGATCGGCAAAGGGATCGTCAGCATCGAACAGCGCCGTATTCATCGAACCCGAGACAGCAAACACGCGAGCCAGCCCGATGGCACCCAGCGCCTCAAGCCGGTCGGCATCCTGGACAATTCGCGCTTCTTCCGTTTGCGGTGGGATCCTGGCGCTGAAGCTGTGCGCCGCTATCGCATGAGCGACAGCGCTATAACGTTCGCTGGGGAAATGGGGGAAATCGCGGCGCAGAACGTCTAAAGTTCGCTGCGCCGCCAACTGTGAGGATTGCGCACGATCAGGGTGATTTTTCGGTAGACTCACCAGGTCGTGAAAATAACTGGCCAGCAGAATGACGAGCAAATCGACCGGCCGCCCTTCCGCTATCTGCCGGGCGGTATGCCACACCCGGCGGAAATGGGCGATATCATGTGAAGCATCGCCGTGAAACTCATGTTGTTCAAACCAGAACTCAACGTCCTGCTGCCATGCGGTTAAATCCATTTTGGGTGTCGCCTGAGTGAATATTTTCACCCAGCATAGCAAGATTACAGGCGTTCTTCCTGCCCGTAGCGACGAGGGCGCGTGTACCACGCAATGCCGCCCAGCAGCCCGCCGACAATGCTCAGAACCAGAAAGCCCAACAACGCGCCAAGCCATTTGCCGCTGGTCGAGCCCATTTCCCCCTCAAGGGTGGCGCCGGGAATGCTCTGCACATCGCTGATGACCCAAATATAATGACCCATGGCCCAGATAAAGTAGCCGCAAAACGCGTAAAAAACCCACAGCGCCAGCTTACCGCCTGGTCCGCGGCTCGTCCTTTCTTCCATAAAAACACTCTCGTCATGCAATTCATTCAAACGATCGTCACATTAATGATGTGACGCAAATCACATTATAACAATTTGCGTGCCGCGAGATAGTCTCCAGATCGACCTGTGGGCCACGAAGTGCCACCACCTTGATCTCTGGCAAGTTTGCGCTGCCTGTGCAGCCATCGCCGTATCGGCGCACAGGGACAATCTCAGTATCTTTATTATTAATCGCCACTATTTATTCTGTTC
>NZ_JANEWH010000082.1:0-22363 GCF_028069715.1 Kluyvera sp. Awk 3
CTATTAATAAATGCTAACACAGGCAGGTAAAGGTCCTCATTATTAACAAATAACGAAGACCCTGCATTATCAAATAATGAGGACTCAGAGACTCTTGCAGATGTCTTGCTTGAGGATAGAGCGTTCCACGTAATCCCTTTTTTAAATATAAAATCTAAATTATAGTTATGTGAACGTACCTTTCCTGATTTTTCATCGGTAAAATTTTGAATTTCCCGACCATCGTCGAACCAATTTACGACATAATCAAGATTACCGTACCACTTTCTATATTCACCACCTTTCTGATAAGGGAACCATTTCAGACCGGATTCTTTAGCTTGAATACGATCAGTAAAATCAAAACCGATATTCGCGAAATTAACTTCATGCCAAAAACGTAAAAAACGCTCATTATCCGCTGTTGCCATTCCAAGGCGTGTTGAGGCAATTTGAGATATTTTTTTATTATCAAATAAATTAACCTCACTTTCGCTGAGCCAATATGCAATCGGTGCACCGGGGATTTTTTGGAAGTCATTCTGTGCCGTTCTATTGAAATGATTGTCCCGTTTAAGCAAAGAGTTTTGTTTTTGTTCTTCATTACCTTCAATCAGGCGGAAAAATACTGGCTGATAACGTTCAGTATGATTGTTACTAATCACCCAAGCCGTAGTCTGCACCACTTCCCCAGAAATCTGCCCAAACGCTCGTGCCCCAAGATGGGACATGGTTATAAGGGTTTTATTATCCAGCAACCACCCACGAAACACTTCATAGCTCGACAGGAACATCCATGACTGCATATTCACTTGCGCATTAAAGCCGTTCTCTTTGAGCAAAGAAAATGCATGCTGCATAAACATCGCAAACAAATCTGACTTGCTGTCCGGGAATTGTTTTTTTGCAAACTCTTTCAGTTCGCCATTCATTCCTTTCCCACCCATATACGGCGGGTTTGCCACCACCGCATCATAACGCTGCGCCAGAATCCACGCCTGCTGAATATACGGGATCAGCTCCGCCACTGCTTCTTTCTGCTGAATATCCCCTTCAACAGCCAGACGATACAACCCATCCAGGAACGCTTTCAGCGCCGCTTCATCTTCATGTGAAACCTGAATCAGCGATCCCAACGTTTTTGCGCTGGTAAACAATGCCAGCGTTCGCATCAGCAGCTTATATTCCGCGCTGTCGGTATTGGTCAGTGCCGCACCTTCTGCAAACATATCTCCCATGCTGCCACGCTGCACCTGCTGGTGGAAGTTCAGCTTGGTCCACAGTTCTGCAATATCCAGTTTACTTTCCTGCAGGGAAACGATATTCAGGCGAACGCCACGGCCCAGAATACGGCGATCGTCCTGACGCGCCAGCATCAGCATCGCAAAACCAGACAGTTGCGCCGCACGGTCATCTATATCCAGACCGAAGATATTATTTTCCAGAATCAGCTGTGGGATATCACGGGTACGGTAGCCGCGCTCTTCGTAAATCGCCTTCAACACGTTATAGGCTTCAGTCAGGATATGGCCGGAACCACAGGCTGGGTCTAGTACTTTAATGCTTTCAGGTTCAATGCTGGATGGGGTGATTGTTGCCAGCTGCGCCTGAACTTCTGGCGTCTGTTCTGCTGGCTCAATGTAGTACGCCATTTTACCTTTCAGGCTCGAGTCCGGGTAGGTTTGCAGCCACTGGCGGCCCACCGAGTTCTGCACCAGATACTGCACAATCCAGTTCGGAGTAAACAGCTGGGTAGCGGCAGGAATATCTTCGCTCTTCACAACCTTGCCGATCACATCATCTTTTTTCTCGGAAATATAAAACTGATACAGCCAGCCAATCACTTCGACCTGTTCCCAGTCCTCCTCAGGAATAATATCTACCAGCCCACGCAGAATGGAGTCGGTACGAGTCAGGTTATCCGGCAGTACCAGTTCGATATCATCATTGACCGCTTCGAACAGGAAAGGCATTGCACCGTGCAATGCATGGCACTGGGCCAGTAGCAGTTCGCGGTACAGCTCTTCGTCACGATCGCCCGCCAGCTTCATCTCCACCAGGCGCGCTTTGTCCAGCTCCAGAGCATCAGCCACTTCCGGCACATGATCCAGAACCTCAAAACCACCTTCCAGCGTCGGGTGAGACAGCATACGGAAACCGTGATCAAGATAGCCATGCAGCTCCATATAGCGAATAGCGCAAAAGCGGTTAAACCAGGTGTAAGCGATGTGCTCCACAAGCACGTCGTAGCCCTGCTTTTCTGCACGCTTGACCAGACGCTCACGGCGTGACGCCAGTGCTTTATCCAGCGAGAACTGACCATAACGAACCTGGTCGCCAAGATCGGTTGCTTGTGCAATTTGCAGGTTGCCTTTTTTATCGGCTTCAATGCCCAGCGTAGTCAGTTTTAGCATGACCGCATCGCGGAACTGTTTACGTGCCACCGGGGCGTATTTTTTGATGTTTGACGTATTCATGTGAAGTCCTGAAAAGGGCAGACAACATCTGCCCTGAAAATGGGGAAATTACTGAAGCTGAACGCGTTCGCCTGCGTTAATAGCATCCATTAGCGTTTTACGGAGTTGTTCCAGCGCTTTGTCTACCTGTTCGGCGTTATCCAGCGTTGTCACACCCGCAGCTCGTTCCATCGTTTTACGCGTGTTCACGTAGATGGTCTTTTTCAGCTTGGGTTCAGGCTTAGCTATTGGATCGATAATCCCTGGCTGAAGGACGGTTTTTGGTTCAGGCACTTTCTTACGCTGTTCTTCAACCCAGCCGTTCAGTCGTTCGTTTGCTTTGAATTGTAGCGCCCGAACCTCAGCCTGTTCTTCCATAATCTGTGGGATCAGGCCGTTCTGCTCCACTTTCTTACGCGATTGCTGCATCGGGTGTAAAAGCGAGTGCTGCAAGTCAGCAGGGACGTGCATCTCCTGCATGCTTTGCTTCAGCTCATTGATATGGTTATCTATCTGCTGCAGCGCATGGCTTCGGTATTCTTCCACCAGACGCTGGTTGATGGTTTCAACGGTTTCAATCAGAGGAATAATCCGGTGCAGCTCTCCGTAAGGTCGTGCCTTACTGTAGATCCCTTCCAACTCCTGCAACGCCTTTTGGGCCGTTTCGTCTTTATCCAGCGCGTTACGGTTAGCTTTAAAACTTCCATTGAACGCCGTGCTCAAGCGCTGCCATGTAGCGTATTGGTTTTTGTAGAAGCTGACCAAATCGTCCCAGTCTTCCGAGAAATCTTTAAGATCGTCGGCCGCTGTGGTGATTTTTTCAATGACCGCGTATTCCTCTTTCTCGTTAAGGATCCCGTTCAGCAATACCAGGCCTTCTTCTATCTCTTTACGGCCAGGGTTTTGTCCACTCTCTGCACGAGTTTTAAAAACGGTCAGTTCGCTCTTCCAGCGGCCAAAGAGTTCGCGAATATGAGAGACCAACGACTGTTCTTCACGCTCGTTAAACGGTTCTCCGGCAATCTCAGCCATCAGCTGCGCAGCTTTAGTCAACTGTGCTTCGTCATGGCGACGAACTTTATGCAGACGCAAATCGCTGTAACGACGTGAATTATTAAACGCGTCCCACGCTTGCTTCAGTGCGATTTCACTGCCTTGCAGAGTGAAGCTATATTTACCGCTGCGTGCCAACCGAGCCACCAGCAATTTGACTTCATCTTCCGGCCAGCCAAATGGGCGACGGCCAAAAGTGGTAAGGATATCCCGCAGATAAACTGGCTTGTGAGTCTCAATACTCATACTGATCCAGTTATCCACTTCACGCATCGCCTCTGGGTTGGATTCTTCCATATCCCCGAGATCGAGCTGGGTATCATTTTCTACTGTCAACAGCGCGTGAGTTTCACGATTTACGTCTCCGGTACTAAGACGCAGCAATTTTAGTTTAGAGAAACTGTTCTCGATAACGTAACCGCAGGCTGCATCCACGATAGCTAACGGCGAAGAGGATTTCTTATCCAGCCGTTCGCCCAGCGCCCAGACATCAGCCTGAGCCAGCAAGCCTTCGATCTGCGCCTTCAGCGTTTTTTCGCGCATGCCATTTTCACGGCCTTTTTCTGCCAACAGCGTTGCCTGTTCCGGACGCTGTCCGCTTTGCTTGCTAAGGAAGGCTTTGGTCTGCGCGTACATGGTCAGGTCTTGCCAGGTACGAGCCTCATCAGGCAGACAAATTAAGATGCAGTCCTTACTGTCCGTCATCAGCAGACTATTAGAATGCGCACCCTTATAGCTCTCGTAGTTCGAGTCCAGGGGCGTGAGCACCTTAACCACCAGATCGTTAAGATTCGCACCATCCAACGGATGTCCGTTACAAAAACGACTGATATCAAAATCCTGCTTATTGGCCGGATAGCGATATCTTTTGTTTTTCAGGATCTCTTCGAAAATGATCGTTGAGAGCTGCTTATTGATGGTGGTGAATTCCACGTCAATATTGCGGATTTCGTTTTCAATCTCTTTTTCTTCGTTAGTGAGAAAAACAAATTTGTCATCAATACGCGAGATCAGCATCTCAGCCTGCAGACGATTAAGACTGGCTTCAATCTGTCGACGGAGTTCCACTTTATCAGTATCAATACGCTCAATAGAGAGCGTGACGAGATTGTCGAGAGTACTTTTCAGCACATCGACGTAGCGGATCAGGAACAGCGTCTTTAGTAGTTTGCCGTCAAACTCCGTCAGTGACGGAGACTGGCAGGCCTGAATGATAGTGCGGCTAACCGCAGGTTCCAGGAAGCTTTCAATCGCAGAGTAGAAACGCCAGAACGGGACCAGGCTATCCAGTCCATCTGCAGAAATCTGGACTGCTGCCGACTGGAAGGCATCCAGAAGAGAACGCTCACCCATTGCCAGCTGTTTACCTGCGGCCCCTTTGGTTCGGATTGATTCAAAGACCTTTTGCAGGATCTGGTAATGCCACGGCACAAACGGATAGTTATCCACGAACTCGCGACTGTTGGTATAGGCACGCAGCGTAGCCGTGGTTGTCGTGTCGAACGCCAACTGGTTACGCAAAATATCGCCTTTTTCCTGCCAGACAGCTTCCAGCGCCGGTATTGCCGCTTCTGTTTTCACCAGCAGACGTTTCTGAATAACTTCTGAGGTATTCGAGCTGGAGAGTTGTAAGCGCGTTGAGAAACGCCCCTGAATCTTGGAGAAATCCTGACCGTCGCGACTGCTCATACCGCCAATGGCGGCATTAATGTCGGCCTGGGAGGTCACAATCACCCATGCGCGTCCACCGCAAATAACGCCCAGGTTTTCGGTGATGGTTTGCAGCTTCAGCATCATCTGGGCATCTTTACCAATGAACTGCCCAACTTCATCGACCATAAACAGAATGTTGCGGTTGCCTTGACTATCCAGCCACTCTTTAACCCACGTACAGAAATTTTTGATATCCAGTGGGAAGTTCTTATCAAGTTGCTCGATCCACTGGCGAGAAGACTCTTCACTCTGGCCTGTAGCAACACTCAGCGCCTGAGCCATCTGATCGTTTATCATCAGATAAACATCACGTTCATCTTCCCAACGAGAGCCAGTAATATCCGCAAAGGCGGCTTTAAAGGTATCAAACTGTCCACGCTTATCGAGCTCACGTTCCAGGTGTGCAATATGCGGGAAGTCCCCACAATAACCAGCCAGTTCGTTAAAAACTTTCAGAAAGACTTTGAGGATGGCATCCACGCCATCTTCAACATTCGCACGTGAGTCAATATTGAATAGAACGACATCAGTCGGATGCTGAACCGATTTCCGAATATCGGCCAATAGCAGTGCATCATCAATTTTCTCTTCAAAGAAGGAGAGCGCATTACGCGTGACGCCATTGTGGCTAACTTCTCGGTTCGCCAGCAGATAGGAAAGGATCTTAATGAAGTGTGATTTACCGGACCCAAAGAAGCCTGAAACCCAGACGCCCATTTTGTCGGCAAGCTGTAATCTGCCTGGTCCAGTAGCTGGGGCATAGACTTCAAAGAACTGACGCAGGTGACCATCGAGCTCCCGAGTAATGACGTACTCATCCAGTTCTATCCAGGCGCTTTCGTCGTCGGTCTGCTCGGCTTTAACCACGCCGTTAATATTACGTTTTAGCGGTTTCTCAAAAATTTGTTCAATATTCATTGCTGTCGTCTTTTAACGAGGAGTCAAAGTCGCCGCCGGTCCGGTTTCGGGTACCAGTCTGAAGGCACGGTAATAGTTACGCGAGTTAATGCCTGAGAGTGGAGAAAGATCATATCCACTGTAGGTGCCTGGATAGAACATGAGGAGTGGTGTAAACCCCATCACGTCCTGAAGTGCGCTCATAAGCTCATGACCACGAACTAACGGCCAGGCGTTACCGAGCCCCGTCAGGATGACAAATTGCTGAGCAGGGAGATCGACCGTGCGCGCAATATATTCCGCGATTTTTTTCTGGCTTAGTGGGGCTGCCAGATGCTTTTTCAGTGTTTCCAGGCCAAGTTCAGGCTCTCGCTGGCAGATACGGTCAAAGAGCTTACGTTCTTCCAGCATATCGATGATGACCTGGAAGATATTTAGCGTTTTATAGGTGTACTTTTTATCCAGTTTTTTGAATAAAAAGTGAAGGTATTCGCGGACCTGAAGCTCTTGCTTTGCCGGATAGTCAAAGATCCAGAAGCCAATCTCATTGCCGGAACCTTGGTTTTTTAAAAAACGGTCGTCGCCGATACGTTCTTCTAACTGTTTTAATCGATATTCAAGGATCGAGTCATTCATACGTTACCCTCCAGAATAGGGAGCAGTTCGGCTTTATTTAAACGATGCAAGGCCGTTGCAACATCTGGTAGAAGGAAAACGTTTTGTAAATTGCGGCGGCGTGGGCTATCCAGGTAACCAGCTTCTGCCAGAGCCTTAATCAGATTGTTACCCATCTTTTGGATAGATGAATCAGAGAAAGCAGCCAGCTCCGGGTGCAATCGTAGATTCTCATCCACAAATTCACTCCAGCAGTTCATACCAAGTTTTTCTTTAAACTGTTGACGAGCCGGATTTACAACTTCAGCAATAAACTCCGCAACAACTGGAGACTGTATCATCAATGCAACCAACAGCATTTGTAGACGTTCGCTTTCACTGCCATCAGCAATCAGTTTCCAGCCCCCCCGATCCAGGGTCATTAATCGCAGCCTTAAGGTTCGGGCATAACGATTTGCAGTGCTTGTGGAGGAAGCCTGAAGAATATTTTCATTGATTATTTGCTGCTGCCAGGTCGCTTCATCTGGTTCAGAAAGCAACAGTTCAGCAATGGTTCGGCTCTCTCGGACCATCAACGAACCGCCCAGCAGATCGCCAATCCAGCGTTTGTCATTTTTTATCATGGTGTTTGTCATCAAAAATCCGGAATGCTGCTCGCAAAAATCAAGTAATGATTGTAATCGGCATGCAGGTGATATGCCATGGTTAGGATCAGAACAAATGGGTGATTTATTGATGATGATTATCGAGTGATCCTGATCATAGATTTAGAGCGCAGTTTCCGGTTTGATGCCTTCACGAAGGCCTCACACTGAGTGAGTTTAAGAAAAGTAACTGAAGGTAAGCTAGGATGTCGAAAGCCAATAATCCGGGATTTGTCTTATCACCTTACCCCCAGAAAAAAATCCTTAAAGCATTAGGAACTCACCAACAAAAGACCGACTCTTCTGCTAAACGACATGGGAAACCGACTCGCTTTAATATTGCGACCAGCGATTACGATAATCTCGTTAGCGGCGAGCACGGTCCGCTGATACTAAAAGTCCGGAGGGGAAAAATCGTCACCGAAAAACATTACTGTGCTGAATGTCACAGTTACATTAGCCCAATCCGGGCATATGCCGACAGTAACTATGGAAAAGTGCATCTTTGTACACCTTGCCATCTTACAGCGTTCAACCGTAGCTTTGGACACGCGGATGCTATGCCGCTCAAGTTGGATCATGCTCATGCACATAAGGGGAAATGGTAACGATGCTCCTACCAAGTGGTTTTAAAAATGCCCCTACCAACACAAGTTAATATTATGTTTTCAAAAAACTTTATATGTTTTATATGACGTATCACAGCAGCAATAAAGTAATCCCCCTCCAATACCCATCAGTGATCCTGTTGTAACTCATTACAGGAGCCGCACATTAACCATTAACTGATCAGAGCAGATATCTCCCAGATTATGTCTGAAAAGATCGTTAACTAAACTGATCAGGTTAGTTGTTTTAGCAAAAACATCTCACACCGGTTTTCACCATCAACAAGCACTACACGCAACCCACAACACAAAAAGGAAAACTCCATGCCCCCACACAAAATCCGCCAGGAGTGGCTGACGCTGGACGAGGCCGCAGAAGTCATCCGGCAGCACAACATCACGTTGCTGCCCGCCGACCTGATCCGCCATGCCCTGCACGGCGATCTGCCTCTCTCGGTCTACTTCCCTTCTCCCGTACTTCTGAGACCACTCAATCCTCCTTGCCACTTTGCCTGCCGATTCAGTAACCCCCCCTTTCCGCCTTCGCAGTGCAACAAACCCGGCAACCGCAAAGTGATGGCGAACTCTCCGCCATGCCGACGCGACCCGACTCTGCAACTGACCACCAGCCATCTGTGGAATTTGCCGTTAATCGGCCTTGAGCGCCTGCTGCTCCACCAGCAACTGGCGAAAACGTTGAATAGTCCTTGCCCCAAAGATACCCACTGCTGCAACCAGATTGGCATTGTGGTCTGCGATGAGAACGACAGCTACTACCAACTCTGTTGCCGCAAATCGCTACGGGAGCTTTTGCTGGAACTGCTCGCCACACAAAACAACCTCCAGGAAGAGCTTCATCTGCTGATTGGCCAGCTGTATGGCAATGGTCGCAATGACCTTAAATCCCGGCTCAGTCTGTCCGTCTGCTACCTGCAGGGCACGCTGCCTCCTGACGCACTGTTCGTCATCCGCCGCACTCATCTCGAAGCCTTCCTGACCCGTCATCAGCCGGAATCAAAGGAGCGGATCACCTCCGCGCTTTCCCGTTTGCTGTGGCTGGCCTGCAAGCACAACCCACAACTGGACGATGAAATGCTGGAGCATCCCTACAAACTGCTGAACATTTTCGAATGCTGGGCGCGTGAGGATGGTATGCACCTGCCGCTGAGTGGCGAGACGTTGAAAACCGCCCTCCAGCGCGGCGCACCGCCGTAACGCGATCAACTAACCCTTTCAACTAACAACTCTCACTACCCCGGATAAGGATTTTTACTGCCTGGCAGGGACGCTGCTGCTTTGATAACCACGCCCATCGTGCTGATGTGAACGAATCTGGACACAGGAGGAATGGTTATGAATAGCGACAGATTTTTACGCTTACGCCAGGTGGAAGACAAAATCGGCTTCGGTAAATCGTGGATTTACCGGCAAATCCAGCTGCAACAGTTTCCGCCGTCCATCCGACTCAACAGCCGCCACGTCGCCTGGCTGGAAAGCGAGGTGGATGCCTGGATCCACCAGCGCATCCGGCTTACCCGCGATGTCTGAATGCCGGAGGAAGATTATGTGCGCTTCACACCTGCTCAACCGCTGGCTTCACGGCGTCAACAATACCGGAGAACAGGAGATGGTCCAGGTCAGTCTGGAGCAAATCCAGCCGTTCTCTCTCAATCCCCGTGTCACCCGCAACCCCGGCTATGACGTACTGAAAGCGTCAATTCTCGCCCGCGGGCTGGATAACCCGCCGGTGTTGACCCGTCGCCCCGGTGATGAAAAATATATGCTCGCCAGCGGCGGGAATACGCGCCTCGCCATCCTTAATGAACTGTGGCAGGAGACACAGGATGAGCGTTACCACCGCGTCTGCTGGCCGTTCAGACCGTGGCCGGAAACACTGTCACCTCAGCAGGGCGAAGTACAGTGCCTGATCGGCCATCTGGCCGAAAGCGACCTGCATAACGGATTGATGTTTATCGAACGGGCGGAAGGAGTCCTGCACCTGCGCGATCTTTACCTCGAGGCAGGCATTGAATGCCCGACGCAGCTGGCGCTGGCGGAGCAACTGACCCGCGACGGCTATCCCGTCAGCCAGTCGCAAATCAGCTGGATGTTACAGACCGTCGACTGGCTGCTGCCCTGCATCCCTAACGCGCTATACGGCGGCCTCACCCGTAAGGTTATCGATCGCCTGCTGGCGCTACGCAGCGCGGCGGAACAGGTCTGGGCAAAGCTGATGCCGCTGGAACGCCAGCCAGAATTTGCCGACCTGTTCAGCACCGCCCTCGCCACTTTCAACGGCGAGCCGGAAGCCGTGGTACCGCAACTGGTGCAGGACGAACTGCTCGGCGAGATGAGCTGTCGCAGCGGCATGAGCTGGAATACGTTGCTGGCGGAACTGACCGATGGACAGAGCAAGCGGCAGGCGCTGCTGGGGCCCCCGGTCGAAAAGGTCCTCTGGCCGCCACCGCCGGAAGCGGAAAAAGCACCACTACCAGAGCCTGAGCCACCGACTGAACCCGCTGTGCCCGGCGAGCCAAAGCCCTCGCCGCTGGTGCATACGGCCCGGTCGCTGTTCGCCAACTGGGGGCTGGACACCTGTATCCAGCCGGACGACAGCGCTCCGGCCGGTTTCACCCTAGCGCCCTGCCAAGATTTTCCCCATTCGGCGGCACAGCGCTGTTACCAGGTGCTGGCGGCCCTGAATGGCAACACCAGCACACCGATGCCCGCCCTCGAATTGTTGCTGTCGCCGGACTACGACAACACTCAGATCCAGCAACTGATGCAGCTTATCAGCCTGTGCCGCCAGCGGCGGCTGCGGGAGGTTCGCCATGACGCCCTCAGTTAACCAGGCAGTGCTCACCCACATCGTCCAGGCGCTGAAGGAGGGACAGATCCGCTACTGCGAATCGCTGGGCTTCAGCCCGCAGGAGCTGTGTGAGCTGACGCGGCTCACCGCCGACGACATCCTGTTTCTCAGCAACAGCGCGGTGCAGTTCATCACCACCCACATTGACCACGAGATGCTGGGCCGGATGCTGGCGAGGATGGAGCAGGAGCGGCTGTTCCAGCAGCGTCTGGAGGAAGCCCTGTCGCTGGGCGCATCCATCGAGTTCATCAACCACTACTTTGGTCTTTCCACGCCGGAAGTCTGCGCCCGGCGGCGGCTGATTGGCCTGTTTGTCCGGCAAGGGCGCAACAATGCTCCGGATGAGCAGGTGGAAACGCTGGTATGGAATGAGTGGCAGAAGACGGGCGTGAACAAGCTCGACTCACCCGAAGCGCTGACCGCCATGATGGCAATGGCCCGCGAACACGATCTGTCGCTGACGGTTATCTGGAACCTGCTGCGCCAGTGGACTCAGGAGAAGCTGCTGCATGAAGAGTGACGATCGGCTGCTGTTTCTCGGCAATCCGCAGCAGAGCGTGCCAAAGCGCCTGCTGCTGGCGCGCAACCTCTCCCCGCGCGACAAGTTCACGTGGCAACTGCTGCGCCTGCACGCCCGCGACGACGGCAGCGGCGTCTTTCCCTCCTACAACGACCTGCAGGGCTGGCTCTCTGACCAGCCTGAGGGCGAGAAGGCCTCGCGCAGTACCGTCAGCAACGCGCTGATGATGTTGCGGATCACCAGCTGGCTGAGCCTGTGCCAGCGACTGCGCGACGAGCAAAGCGGCAGGATCACCGGCAACCTCTACGCCCTGCATGATGCGCCACTGACTCATGCTGATGCCTGCCGGATGGACAGCGAATATCTGGCGCTGCTTACGGCCTGTTCCCGCCACCGCAACCGGCGTATCCGCACCATTGCCATCGGGTTACTGCTCACCCTGCAACAACCTGTGGACAGTGGACGAACCTGCACTGAGTCTCCATTGAAGACCGCCCCTGGTCTTAATCGAAGACTCAGTGATGTGGCGGGGGCTGGCGGGCAGCCGGAGCCGCATTGCGTACATACTGGTACAGATTTAAACAATAAACATCAAAAGCGTACGCCAGACCTGCACTGGCCTGTGGATAATCCCTTCAGCGCCAGCGAGCGCCGCGCCGCCGAACGCGCGATGCGCAATCTGGATCCCGCTCTCTGCCAACAGGTGCTGGACGACTGTCTGTGGCGGATCGCCGCCCACGATATCCACCGCCCCCTCGCCTATCTGCTGGCAACGCTGGAGAAGGCCAGACGGGGCGAGTTCAATCAGCTTCGACGCAGGCGCAGATAGTCCCTATTTTATGCACAACGCATAAAGCCGGTGTACCAGCTATCAATCAAACCTCATTCATCGGCGAAATAAACTTTCTGCGAACCAGATGGGTTTCCCGTCGCCTGACTCATTGCGCGGACCGACACTGCGGGCATCTGAATCCATGGAGAATTTGCAATGCCTGGCACAACCCTGTTCAGCGATATCCGCATCACCCTGCACACCCGCGTCGCCGCCCGGCTGTGGCAGGCACATCCCACCGGCATGCTGCTCTGCCTGGCGTTACTCAGGCGACTGCTGCGCGCCGAAGAGGCCGACGATCCGTGGGCCGCCCACTGGCTGAAGCAACTGCGCATCCGCCTGAACCTGATCGCGCACCTGCTGAAGCAAAAAAACCGTCGGCTGGACCAAGCTTTCGCCAGCCTGCCGGGCGCTATCCACACCACGCAGGTCAGTAACCCATCCCCGACCGAATTCATCCTGCCGCTGGCGCTGTTCTCACCGCCCGGTTCACGCCTGCTGCAACAGTTGATTGATTACGATCTGCTGGTCCGCCGCACCCTGCTTGCCTGGCACCTCGGCCTTATCACCCAGGCGGAGAAGCGCGATTTCATTGCCACCATCCCACGCCTGATGCTCCAGGTCTTCAGCTTCGTGAACCGCTTTCGCACCACCGGTGTGACCCGCGCTGACGTGCGGGCGAACAGTCCGCTGGCGCAGACGATGGCGCATAAGCTCGGGAATTTGCCCAAAAAGATGCTTGCGGAGATACAGCGCGATGTTCAATGACGATGATGATGAACGCTCCGCCCGCAAAAGCTCGCTAAAGGGCCTTTTAAAGGCCTTTAAGGGTAAGGGAGAACTGCGAGCGCTGGTGCAGGAATTACAGGCGCTGCGCGTGCAGCTGCAACTACGCCAGCCGATGCTGAAACTGGCGGTGTATGAATTGCCGGGGCGTAACGTACCGCTGATCCTGTGCAGCAACCCGGCGCGCTCCGGCGTCAGCTATCTGCACTGGCGTAATCTGGACAACAACCGTTCGGGGAGCGTGGCGTTGCAGGAGGCCATTCAACAGCCGGACACGAGCGATGAACTGCGCGATGCGCTGATGGCGCTCGAATGGCAGCGGCAGGTACTAAATACGCAGCTTTCGGTGGTGATGTTTATGCTGCGGCGGATACAACTGTTAACCACGCTGGTTTAAAATTTTGCGCAAAGTTAAACCCTGAGTGTCACTTTAGCGAAAATTTTAAACCCATCTCATGCACCTAAAAGCAGGCACTATCCGCTTAATACGCGTTTTAAAGTGCAATTTTTACCTTCTCCCTCCAGTTTCCCCTGTCGCCTCATCCCTCCGGCACACCATGCTGAACTCCCTTTCACCGGAGACAGTCCATGCAACTTTACCTGTGCGAAAAACCCTCTCAGGCGCGCGATATCGCCCGCATTCTTGACGCCCGTAACCGCAGCGACGGCTACCTGCATAACGATACCGTGACTATCACCTGGTGCTTCGGCCATCTGCTGAGCATGGCCGCGCCGGAGGATTATGATCCGGCGCTGAAACACTGGCGGGCAGAGCATCTGCCGTTTATTCCCCCGGCATGGCGGCTGGTGATCCGCCCGGAGGTGCGCAAGCAGTTCCGCATCATCGAGAAGCTGCTGAAACAGGCGGATGCAGTGGTGATTGCCACCGACGCCGATCGCGAAGGCGAAACCATCGCCCGTGAAATTCTGGAACAATGCCGCTGGCGCGGTCCGGTCCAGCGGCTGTGGCTGTCGGCGCTGGATGAGGCCAGTATCCACAAGGCGCTTGTTGCGCTGCGACCCGGCGACAGCACATTTCCGCTGTACCAGGCCGGACTGGCGCGCGCCCGCGCCGACTGGCTGGTCGGCATCAACATGACCCGCGCCTGCACGCTAATGAACCGGCGGCACAAAGGCGTGCTCTCCGTGGGCCGGGTGCAGACGCCAACCTTACGCCTGGTGGTGGAGCGCGACCAGGAGATCGCTCGTTTCACTCCCCGCCCCTGGTGGCGGGTAGATGCCCGACTGCATGCTGAAGGAGCATCTTTCCTTGCACAGTGGCAACCCGATGGTGCGTACTGCGACGATGAAGGACGCTGCATCCGAGAATCTGCCGCCCGCGAGGCCACTGCACGCCTGCAACAGGCTGGAACAGCGCTGGTGCTGGATGTGACCACCCGACGGGAGAAAACGCCGCCACCGCAGGCCTTCACCCTCAGCGCCCTGCAGCAGACCTGCTCAAAACAGTGGGGCATGGGCGCACAGGAGGTACTGGATATCGCCCAGCGCCTGTATGAGACCCATAAAGCCACCACCTATCCGCGCACCGACTGTGGCTGGCTGCCGCTCTCGATGCATGCTGAAGCGCCGCAGGTGCTGGCCGCGCTCGTTGCCAGCGACACCTCACTTCAGCCCCTCGCCACGCAACTGAATCTGCAGCAGCGCTCCCGGCTGTGGGACGACAGCAAAATCACCGCTCACCACGGCATCATCCCGACCCGTAAAACGGTAGATCTGACGCAGATGAACGACAGCGAGCGCAAGGTCTACGGTCTGGTACGCAGCCATTTTCTGGCGCAGTTTCTGCCGGACCATGAGGTGGATAAAACCGACCTGCGCCTGAACTGCGCCGGGGAAACGCTGACTGCCCGTGGCTCAGTGGTGATTGTCAGCGGCTGGCGACAACTGTTTTTACGCGAGATGGCAACGCACTCACCGGAAGAAACGCAGGCACTTCCCGCTCTGCAACAGGGACAGACCTGCGAGGTGGAACAGGTGGACGTTCGTGCCCGTCAGACGCAACCGCCGGAGCACTACACGGAAGGGACGCTGATTGCCGCGATGAAAAATTCCGCCCGTTTTGTCAGCGATGAGCGCCTGAAACAGCGGCTGAAAGAGAACGCAGGCATCGGCACCGAAGCCACCCGCGCCGGGATTATCCAGACTCTCCTTAAGCGCGGTTATCTGATTAAGCAACGCCGCTTTCTGCTGGCCACGGATACCGCCAGCACACTGATTGACGCCCTGCCGGAAACGCTGAAAGATCCGGGCACCACTGCGCTATGGGAGCAGATGCTGGATGACATTGCGACGGGGAAAATGGGGCTGGAAGCGTTCCTGGTGCAGCAGCAAGAGGCCGTTACAACGCTCACGGCTCAAATAGTCAGAGGCCAGAAAATCGCCCCATCAGGTTAGCAAAACGCCCGGCGTTTGCCGGGCGTGAAAACAGCGTCAGTCAACGGTTACGGCTTGTGTTCAATCGCCGGGTTGTTGTTGATGGCGATGCGCTGCGGTTTCTCTTCTTCCGGGATATCCTGGTGTAATTCAATTGCCAGCAAGCCGTTTTCCAGCGAAGCGCCGGTCACTTTCACATGCTCTGGCAGACTATAGCTGGCCCGGAAGTCGCTGCGGCTGATACCCCGATGGATCCACCCTTCTTCGCCGTTTTCGGTTTTCTCCTCTTCACGTTTACCGCTGATGTTCAGCTGACCGCCGACGGTTTCAATTTCCAGTTCACTCTCTTTCCAGCCCGGTACGCTGAGCGTCAGTTCATAGCGGTTATCGCCCAGCCGCCGGATATTGTAAGAAGGCGTGGAGGGCAACGGCGTACTGCCGGTTAGCTGGCTAAAGAGGCGATCGATACGGTTAAAACGGTCCGCAAACAGAGAGTCGGAGAGATCGTGCAACATGGGAAAAGTTCTGAGAGTCATCATGTACCTCCTGAACAGTAAAAAAGAATATTCAAAAAGTTCATGTCTTATGGGCAGGTGTCCCTTACCCGCTTTCTATATGAGGTTACTGAACAATATTTCAACTCACCGAAGCGCAGTTTTGTGATGTAAATCACACATTATGCGCCCAGCCTGTCACGGAAATTATTCAGCCACCGATAACAAATCTCGCTGTTCTCTCACCCCGAAAGCTGTTGCTGTTAATGCCGTTATCACCAAAGTCCGCCATGCATTCCTGAAACGCGGAGGCGCACAGCGCGGAATGCCCGTACTGCCAGTAACTCAGAGGCCTTGCAGCCCATGAGCCAAACCCGAAGCGGGGCATCCCCGCGCATGGGGCCTCCGCACCTTTCAACACGGAGATACCACCATGAACGATACCCACTACTTCAACCTGTACACCAGCGGTCTGGGCTACCTCAACCGGATCCGGGAAGTGACCCCGAAAAAAGGCGAACCGTTCCTGTGTTGCGACATTGCCGCACTACGGGGCGAAGCCAGCAACGCAGAACACACCTGGTTCGACTGCCGCGTCAGCGGCAAGGAAGCGCAGAAACTGGTGCGCCGCTGTATCGACGCCTGTGAGCAGAAGCGCAAGGTACTGATCCAGTTCCGCCTCGGCGATCTGTATGCCGACACCTTTGTCTACAGCAAAGGCGACCGTAAAGGCGAAACCGGCGTCAGCCTGAAAGCCCATCTGTTGCACATCGGGCTCATCAAAATTGACGGTGAAGAAGTTTACCGGGCAGAACGCGAAGCAGAATCCCAGCCAGCGCCAGCCGCACCGCCAGCAGAGCCTGTACCGCAGTTCTGACGCACAGCATTCACCCTGCCGGGGAAATTCCCCGCCGGGGCGTTTCCCTGGCCTTTTACCGGAGAGACGCATGATGAATACCGTATTGAACTCACGTGAAGAAGCCCTTGACCGGGGCAAACTGATTAACCTTGATGACGAGGCGCTGGACGCTGGCTTGCCGCTGGATCTGGCCATTACCCTTCCAGCCCACAAGCACTGTCTTGAAGACCGGAATGACAACGCCATCAGGGACTTGCTGAAAGGTGTTGAAATGGCAGCGGTAGTGGCCTTTATCTCTCACCAACCGCCGCAGCGCACCATTCGTATCGACTACCGCTGGGTGCTGACGCAAAAAACTAACGGCAGCACGCAGCAGCAAACCGTCAGGCTGACGTTACGCGTTCATTTTTCTGAGGAAGGCATCCCGGTCGCCGCCACGCTGGGGCTGATGGGGGAAAGATTCCCTTACTGATCTGATTTTGCGCCCGGAACCGGGCGCTATTTTTTGACGCCGCAAACAGTTGTCGATAGTCCCCAGCCCTCTCATCCAGCACGCTCCTGTCAAAGCTCTGTGGAGGATACGATGAAACGACTATTAATAGCCCTGCTCCTGTTCATTTTCAACGGCGTGGCCGCCGCCTCCCCTGCAACGCCAGAAGTCGTCCGCTACGACCGCTATCTGCTGGTCAGCACGTCACCGCAACTGCCGCCACTCGAACAGCTTACCGCCCTGTCTGTTCCGCCAGGTTTTCACCCGATGGTAGGGGAAGCGTTGCAATACCTGCTGCGCGACAGCGGCTGGTCTCTGTGTCTTGCCGATGCGCGCCGGGCGCAGCTTTATGGGCTCCCATTACCGCTGAGCCAGTACAACACCGGCCCGCTGCGCCTGAAGGCCTCTCTGCAACTGCTGGCGGGCCCGGCGTGGCGGATGACCACCGACGAAAACCGCCGTGAAGTCTGTTTCGCCAGCGACCATTCCCTCCCCTCGACGGTGGCTTACCGTCATCCCGTGTCCCTCCGCCCTTTGGGGCCGTTAACGGCCCCGTTTTTTCTCGCCGGGACCATACAGCGTGGCGATATCCGCCTGGCGGTGATAGTGCCACTGGAGGCTGTTTACCTCCATCAGGTGGTGTGGCTGCGCAGGGGAGAACAGTGGCATGGCTGGCGGCTGGAGCGGTTTGATGAGCGCCGGGCCATATTCCGCCACGGTAAACGCCAGCTGACGCTGAAAGTACCGGAGTAAGCGATGAAACGCCTGATTATCCTGTTACTGTTCACCGCCAGCGTGCTGGCGCAACCGCTTCAGGTGCAGACCAGCCAGAACGCGGACTCTGCTCCCAGACCGCTGACCACGCAGCAGCAGGCCACCGTCTGGGGCGTCACGCCGGAAGAGTGGCAGCGCTATCTCACGCTGAAACAGCAGGCGCGCGGCGTCTGGTCGCCGGGACTCGATCCGTTGACCACGTTGGGCGTCGAAGCCGACACTGACCACGAACGTCAGCGCTTCGCCGAACTGCTGGTCAGGCAGGAGTACCTGCGGCTGGAGAAAGAACTCGCCTTCCAGCGTGCCTATGACGCGGCCTGGCAGCGCCTGTATCCGGGCCTGACGCCGCTGAAAACCACCTCCGCCAGCACTTCCCGCGTTTCACTATTCGTTAAAGATGACTGCCCACCCTGTGACAGCCTGCTGCGTACCCTGCTGGCGCAACAGCGTCCGCTGGATATCTGGCTGGTCAACAGCGAAGGCGATGATAACCGGGTGCGCCGCTGGGCGATGGCGCATGGCATTGATGCAAAACTGGTGAGTGAGCACAACATCACGCTTAACCACGACGCGGGCCGCTGGCTGCTGCTGGGCCAGAGCAAAATCCCGGTGGCGCTGGAACGTAAGGGGGAGCAATGGCGCGAGGTCCTGCCCTGATCCTGCTGCTGCCCTGTCTGGCGCTGGCGCAGCCTCTGCCAGAGGCTTATCTGCGCGCCGCAGAGCATTTCCGCGTACCGCCGGAACTGCTGTGGGCCGTCACACAGACCGAAAGCGGGGCGAACCTGAGTGGCAAACATCGCCCGTGGCCGTGGACGCTCAATATCAAAGGTACCGGCTACCGCTACGCCAGCCGGGAGCAGGCCTGTCAGGCGCTGCTGGCCGCCATCCGCCGCACCAGTGCGAAGCGCATTGACGTGGGGCTCGGGCAAATCAATATCGGCTGGCACCGGGCGTATTTTGCTTCTCCGTGCGACGCCCTGCATCCCCTGCAGAACCTGTCGCTCACCGCCCGCCTGCTGCATCAGCGCTACGATGAACGTCCCGGAAGCTGGCTCAATGCCGCCGCCCGCTATCACCGTCCTGCGGGCGGCGCGCCCGCTGCACGCTACCGCAAGCTGATCAGCCGCCACCTGCAACGGGCCGCACCGCCATGAGCCGCTACGCGCTGGAAGCGCTGCTGCGCCCGCCCGTGGAGTTTTACAGCACCGTCACCGCTGGCTGTGGTGTATTAATCTGCCTGATGCAAGCCCCGCTGCTGATGCTGACGCCGTGGCAGGCCCGCCTGATGGCCGGTGCCCTGATTCTGCTGGCCCTGCGACGCGGCTGGCAGGGCTGGCACATCGTGCGCTACCACCGCAACCTCCTGCGCCTGCCGCGCTACGCGCTCACCAGCCGGAAAATCCCGGTCAGCCGGCAGCGGCTGTTTCTCGGTAAAGGCTTTCGCTGGCTACCCATCCACACCCAACGGCTGTACGACTGCCTGCAACCGGAAGCTGCACACTGGCTGCGCCCCGGATGGTGCTACCGTCTGGCAAGGCACATCGAAAAACGCAGCGAACATCCCCTTCCCAATCTTGCCCATCTGCTCAGTATCGACCACTGGCTGAATCCCGTACGTCCGCTGCCACCCGTCGGCGGCAATCCGTGGTTGCATGGGGTGGAACTTAAAGAGTGCGACGTCACCCTGCCGCTCAGTGAACGCCCCGGCCACACGCTGGTGCTCGGTACCACTCGCGTCGGCAAAACTCGGCTGGCGGAACTGCTTGCCACTCAGGACATCCGCCGCGGTGAGGTGGTGATCGTCTTTGATCCGAAAGGTGATGCGGATCTGCTGAAGCGTCTGTGGACAGAAGCGCAACGCGCCGGACGCGGAGACCGCTTTATCCTGTTCCATCTGGCCTACCCGGAGATCTCCGCCCGTTATAACGCCATCGGGCGCTTTGGCCGCATCTCGGAAGTGGCGTCGCGCCTCACCGGACAGCTTTCAGGCGAAGGCAACTCGGCGGCCTTTCGCGAGTTCGCCTGGCGCTTTGTCAGCATCATCGCCCGCACCCTGGTGGCGCTCGGCCAGCGCCCCGATTACCAGTTGATCTCCCGCCACGTCGTCAATATCGACGCCCTATTTATCGACTATGCCCGCATCGTGCTGCCGCGTCACAACGCGCGGGCATGGGAAGTGGTGGCGCAACTGGCGGAGCGCGTTAACGACAAAAACACGCCGCGCCATATGCTGGGCCGCGATCCTCACGTGGTGGCGCTGGAGCAGTACCTCAACGCGGAAAAATTATACGATCCGATCCTCGACGGCCTGCTCTCAGCGGTGCGCTATGACAAAACCTACTTCGACAAGATTGTCGCCTCGCTGCTGCCGCTGCTGGAAAAGCTGACCACAGGCACGCTCTCCGCCCTGCTCGCTCCTGACTACCACGACCTGGACGACACGCGTCCGATCCTCGACTGGCAGCAGGCGATCCGCCAGAAGGCGGTGGTCTATGTCGGGCTGGATGCGCTGTCTGATGCGGTGGTCGCTGCCGCCGTCGGCAATTCGATGTTTGCCGATCTGGTGAGCGTCGCCGGGCATCTGTATAAATTTGGCCTCAATGATGGACTGCCCGGCAATAGCGAAAAACCGTCGCCCATCAACCTGCATTGCGATGAGTTTAATGAACTGATGGGCGAGGAGTTTATCCCGCTGGTCAACAAGGGCGGCGGCGCGGGCATTCAGGTCACCGCCTATACCCAGACGTTGAGTGATATTCAGGCCCGCCTCGGTAGCGCGCCCAAAGCAGGCCAGGTGGTCGGCAATTTCAACAACCTGATTATGCTGCGGGTGCGCGAAACCACCACCGCCGAACTATTGACGAAGCAACTGCCGCAGGTGGAAGTGCGCAGCCGTCAGGTTAGCTCCGGCGTCACCGACACGCCGGGCGGCATCAACAGCTTTACCAGCAACACCCGCGAACAGGTAACCACCCGCAATGTACCGCTGCTCGATACTGCCGCGCTGATCCTGCTTCCCAAAGGCCAGGCTTTTGCCCTGCTCGAAGGCGGTCAGTTATGGAAAATTCGTCTGCCTTTGCCCGTGGCGGATAAGCACCGCTCACTACCGAAGTCCATCGCGCAACTGGCGGCATGGATGCAGGCGCGCCAGCAGGGGCAGGTAGAATGAGCGAACAGCGACCGCCTCCGTCACGTCCGCTACAAGGACCGATTGGCTGGCTGCTGTCAATGACCGGGCGGCTCATCGGGCTGGTTATTGGCGCGCTGATGTTGCGGGTGGTGCTGGAACTGGCGGGGCTCTATTTCTGGTGGCCGCAGGAGGCGGACAGGCATGTTTTTCAGGTGATGAAGCAGGAGCATACTGAACTGGTTCTTGCGTTACAGTCGCATCCACAGGGAGAAAAAATTGTGATGCTGCTGGAGAATAAGGCACCTCACATGCTTATAACCAACAGACTCATTCAAAAACCACTCACCATTCTGGCTTATACACTGGTCAGTTTTATGCTGCGCCTGACGTGGCTGGTCGCCACGTTCCCCCTGCTCTGTCTGTGCGTGTTAATCGGGCTGATAGAGGGTCCGGTGCAGCGGGATTTAAGACGGTTTGGCTCCGGGCTGGAATCCATTTTTCTCCACAGCTACGTCATCAGGTCCGGCAGTTCAGTCGCCACAGCGCTGTGGGTGTTTTATCTGGCACAGCCGCTGTTTCTGCCCGCAATGCTGATTTTACTGCCCACCGCTTTATGGTCCGGGATAACGGTATGGATGGCAGCAGGGAGTTTTAAACGGTGGTTATAAGTTGCTCAAAAAATCGCACCTCACTACAATGTATACAGTGTATACATGTGTATGAGGCCATCAATATGGGCGTAATGTCAGTCCGTTTAAACAACAATCTTTCCACGCAACTGGAAGCATTATCAAAAGCGACCGGACGCTCAAAGTCCTGGCTGGCAAATCAGGCAATTGAAGATTATGTTGCCCGGGAAGCCTGGCAAGTTGCAGAGATTGAGCAGGCCATTCAGGAGGCTGATGCCGGTGATTTTGCCACTTCAGATGAGGTGGATAACCTGTTTCAACGTCTGGGAGTAAAGCCAGATGGAAATTAAGTGGCTACGTAAAGCCATTGCCAATCTCGAAGCTGAGTTCCGGTATATTGCTGAAGACGATCCGCAGGCTGCGGAACGGTTTGTGAACGAAGTCTGGCGACTTACGCAACTGCTCAAAGAGCAACCCGCTATGGGCCGGGAAGGAAGGGTACCTGAAACACGTGAACTCATTCTTCATAATTACCCTTATATCATTCCCTATCGAGTACGAAATAACACAATTCAGGTTTTACGGGTGTTTCATACCCATAGAAGGATCCCGACGAAATGG
>NZ_JANEWH010000083.1:0-22182 GCF_028069715.1 Kluyvera sp. Awk 3
TTCATAAAACAAAGTGATTCGCAAAAAATGATTTGTTGAATTTATCGGAATCATAAGGTGATGACGTGACAGAAGAACAACGCTTTGACCAGCGCATCGCGCAGGAAACAGCCATCGAACCGCAGGACTGGATGCCGGATGCGTACCGCAAAACGCTGATCCGCCAGATTGGCCAGCATGCGCATTCAGAAATCGTCGGCATGCTGCCGGAAGGCAACTGGATCACCCGCGCCCCAACGCTTCGCCGTAAAGCGATTCTGCTGGCGAAGGTGCAGGACGAAGCCGGGCATGGCCTCTATCTCTACAGCGCGGCGGAAACGCTCGGCTGCGCTCGCGAAGACATCTACCAGAAGATGCTCGACGGGCAGATGAAATACTCCTCCATCTTTAACTACCCGACGCTGACCTGGGCGGATATCGGCGTGATCGGCTGGCTGGTCGACGGCGCGGCGATTGTCAACCAGGTGGCACTGTGCCGTACCTCTTACGGCCCGTATGCCCGGGCGATGGTCAAAATCTGCAAAGAAGAGAGCTTCCATCAGCGTCAGGGCTTTGAAGCTTGCATGGCGCTGGCGGAGGGGAGTGAAGAACAGCGGCAGATGTTGCAGGACGCGATCAACCGCTTCTGGTGGCCGGCATTAATGATGTTCGGGCCGAGCGATGACAACTCGCCGAACAGCGCTCGCAGCATGGCGTGGAAGATCAAACTGCATTCCAACGACGAACTGCGTCAGCGCTTCGTCGACAACACTATCCCGCAGGTCGAGATCCTTGGCATGAAGGTGCCGGATGCCGATCTGACGTTTGACGAAGCTACCGGTCACTACCGTTACGGCGAAATCGACTGGCAGGAACTCAACGAAGTCATCAACGGGCGTGGCATCTGTAACCACGAGCGTCTGGGCGCCAAGCGCAAAGCCTGGGAAGAGGGGGCATGGGTGCGCGAAGCCGCGCTGGCGCATGCCGAAAAACAACGCGCTCGCAATGCCGCCTGAGGAGAAAAAGATGAGCAAAACATACTGGCCGTTATACGAAGTGTTTGTCCGCAGCAAACAGGGTCTGTCGCACCGCCACGTGGGCAGCCTGCACGCCGCCGACGATCAAATGGCGCTGGAAAATGCCCGCGATGCGTACACCCGCCGCAGCGAAGGCTGCTCCATCTGGGTGGTGAAGGCGAGCGAAATCGTCGCCTCACAGCCGGAAGACCGCGGTGAGTTCTTCGACCCTGCCGAGAGCAAGGTCTACCGTCACCCGACGTTCTATACCGTGCCGGACGGCATGGAACATATGTGAGGCAACGATGAACACGCAAAACCCCGTTGCAACCTATGCGCTGCGTCTTGGCGATAACGGCCTGGTGCTGGCCCAGCGCTTAGGCGCCTGGTGCGGCCACGCGCCGGAGCTGGAGATTGACCTGGCGCTGGCCAATATCGGCCTTGACCTGCTGGGGCAGGCACGCAACTTCCTGAGCTACGCCGCCGAACTGAACGGTAGTGGTGATGAAGACACGCTGGCCTTTGGCCGCGATGAGCGTCAGTTCAGCAACCTGCTGTTGGTGGAGCAGCCGAACGGTAATTTCGCCGACACCATTGCCCGTCAGTTTTTTATCGATGCCTGGCATGTGGCGCTGTTCAGCCGTCTGGTAAATAGCCGCGACGCACAGATTGCCGCCATCGCCGCCAAAGGGCTGAAAGAGGTGCGTTATCACCTGCGCTTTAGCCGCGGCTGGCTGGAGCGTCTGGGCAACGGCACCGACTATTCCGCGCAACTGATGCAGCAGGCAATCAACAACCTGTGGCGCTTCACCGGTGAACTGTTTATGGCCGATGAGCTGGATATCAGCCTGAGCAAGCAGGGCATCGCCGTTGACCCGCGCGAATTGCAGGCCGAATGGCAGGCGACGGTGCACACCGCGCTGCTTGATGCGGGTCTGCAAATCCCTGAAGAAGCTGCGTTCCGTCGCGGCGGTAAGCAGGGGCTGCACAGTGAACATCTCGGCCCGATGCTGGCAGAGATGCAGTATTTACAGCGGTCGTATCCCGGCCAGCAGTGGTAGTAGGAGGTGGCTATGCAACGTCTCGCCGCAATCGCGCCCCCGGAAGTGCGTACCGTCTGGGGATTATTAAGCGCCATTCCAGACCCGGAAGTGCCGGTGCTGACCATTACCGACCTCGGCATGGTGCGCCGCGTGGAGCGTCACGGCGACGGCTGGGTGATTGGCTTTACGCCGACCTATTCAGGTTGCCCGGCCACCGAACATCTGTTGGGGGAAATTCGTGCAGTGATGGCGGAGCACGGTTATACGCCGGTGCATATCGTGCTGCAGCTCGACCCGCCGTGGACCACCGACTGGATGAGCCCGGATGCCCGCGAACGTCTGCGTCAGTACGGTATCAGCCCGCCGCAGGCCCACGCCTGCCACGCCGACGCGCTGCCGAAGGATGTGGTTTGCCCGCGCTGCGGCAGCACCCACACCTCGCTGATTAGCGAATTCGGTTCCACGGCCTGCAAAGCGCTGTATCGATGCGATAGCTGCCGTGAACCCTTTGATTACTTTAAATGTATTTGAGGCTGCGATGACAACATTTCATTCGCTTACCGTGGCAAAGGTTGAACCGGAAACCCGTGATTCGGTCACCATCACTTTTGCCATTCCCGACGCGCTGCGTAGCGTTTACGCCTTCCGTCCGGGCCAGCATCTGACGCTGAAAACCCGCCTGGGCGGGGAAGAGTTACGCCGCTGCTACTCCATCTGCCGCAGCCGCTCGCCGTCTGAAATCAGCGTGGCGGTCAAAGCCATCGACGGCGGCCGCTTCTCCCGCTATGCCCAGAGCGATATTCAGCAGGGCATGGCGCTTGAGGTGATGGTGCCGCAGGGGCACTTTGGCTACCAGCCGCAGGCCGGGCGCCAAGCGGAATATCTGGCGATTGCCGCCGGTTCCGGCATTACGCCGATGATGGCGATTATCGAAGCCACACTGGCGACCGAACCGGCGAGTCAGTTCACTCTGATCTACGGCAACCGCAGCAGCCACAGCATGATGTTCCGCCAGGCGCTGGCAGACCTGAAAGACCGCTATCCGCAGCGTTTACAGATAGTGCACCTGTTCAGCCAGGAGTCGATGGACAGCGATCTGCTGCAAGGGCGTATTGACGGGGAAAAACTGCATGCGCTGGGCAAAACGCTGATCGATTTCAGCCGCTTTGACGACGCCTTTATCTGCGGCCCGTCGGCGATGATGGACGAAGCCGAAGTGGCGCTGCGCGAACTGGGCGTGCCGGAGAAATCGATTCACCTTGAGCGCTTCAACACCCCCGGCAGCAGCGTGAAACGCGCCACCGGCATACAGGCGGAGGGCCGCACGGTCACTATCCGCCAGGATGGCCGCGACCGCCTGATTTCGCTGAACGCCGAAGATGACAGTATTCTCGACGCCGCGCTGCGTCAGGGCGCGGATCTGCCGTTCGCCTGTAAAGGCGGCGTCTGCGCCACCTGCAAATGCAAGGTGGTGAGCGGTAAAGTGGCGATGGCCGCCAACTACAGCCTCGAAGCCGATGAAGTGGCGGCGGGCTATGTTCTTAGCTGCCAGGCGCTGCCCACCAGCGGCGACGTGGTTGTCGACTTTGACGCGCGGGGGATGGCATGAGCGAACTGCTGATTACCCGTCACGACCGCGTGCTGCAACTGACCCTAAACCGCCCGCAGGCGCGTAACGCCCTGAACAATGCGCTGCTGACGCAGATTGCCGAAACGCTGGAAAGCGCGGCGGCAGATTCAGGTATCAGCGTCTGCGTGATTAGCGGCAACCCGCGTTATTTCGCCGCCGGTGCCGATCTCAACGAAATGGCGGAAAAAGACTTGCCCGCCACCTTCGACGATATTCGCCCGCGTCTGTGGGCGCGTATTGATGCCTTCAACAAACCGCTGATTGCGGTGGTGAACGGCTACGCGCTGGGCGCGGGCTGCGAGCTGGCGCTGCTGTGCGATCTGGTCATTGCCGGCGATAACGCCCGCTTTGGTCTGCCGGAAATTACCCTCGGCACCATGCCGGGCGCGGGCGGTACGCAGCGGCTTATTCGCAGCGTCGGAAAAGCGCTGGCCAGCCGCATGGTACTGAGTGGCGAAAGTATTGATGCCGGGCGCGCGCAGCAGGCCGGGCTGGTGAGCGATATTCACCCGGCGAACCTCTCTGATGAATACGCGCTGAAGCTGGCGGCGACCATCGCTCGCCACTCACCGCTGGCGCTGCGGGCGGCAAAGCAGTCGCTGCGTCTGGCCCAGGAGGTGGGATTGCAGGCCGGTCTGGTGCAGGAACGTCAGCTGTTTACGCTGCTCAGCGGCACCGAAGATCGTCGTGAAGGCGTGAGCGCCTTTTTAGAAAAACGCACACCGGAATTTAAAGGACGCTAATCGTGGACGCATTCATTCTCAGCGAAGTGGAACAGGGCGTAATGACCCTCACCCTGAACCGCCCGGACCGACTCAACAGCTTTAATGATGTGATGCACCAGCAGCTTGCCGACTGCCTGAAACAGGCCGAACGCGACGACACCATTCGTTGCCTGCTGATCACCGGCGCCGGACGCGGCTTTTGCGCCGGGCAGGATCTGAACGACCGTAACGTTGACCCCAGCGGCCCCGCGCCGGATCTGGGCATGTCGGTGGAACGCTTTTACAACCCACTGGTGCGCCGTTTAGCCGCGCTGCCAAAACCGGTTATCTGCGCGGTGAACGGCGTCGCCGCCGGTGCTGGCGCCACGCTGGCGATGGGCTGCGACATCGTGATTGCCGCGCGTTCAGCAAAGTTTGTCATGGCCTTCAGCAAGCTCGGCCTGGTGCCGGACTGCGGTGGCAGCTGGGTACTGCCGCGCGTTGCCGGTCGTGCTCGTGCCGTTGGCCTGCTGATGCTCGGCGACAAGCTCAGCGCCGAACAGGCCGCGCAGTGGGGGATGATCTGGCAGGTGGTTGACGACGCCGAGTTGAAAGATACCGCGCTGACCATGGCGCGCCATTTCGCGACCCAACCGACCTATGGTCTGGGGCTGATTAAGAAAGCGCTACAGCTTTCCGAAACTAACTCGCTGGATCAGCAGCTTGAGCTTGAGCGCGACTACCAGCGCATGGCCGGTCGCAGCGACGATTATCGTGAAGGCGTCAGCGCCTTCCTCGCCAAACGTCCACCTCAGTTCAGCGGGAAATAAGCCATGAGCCAGACTCTTCACACCGTCGCGGTGATTGGCGGCGGCACCATGGGGGCCGGGATTGTCGAAGTGGCAGTGAGCGCCGGGCACGCGGTGCGGCTGTACGACATTTCCGCCGAGGCGATTACGCGCGCTATCGACGGCATTGCCGAGCGCCTGAACGCCCGCGTTAGCCGCGGCAAAATTAGCACTGAACAGGCGCAGGCGCTGCTGGCGCGTATTACGCCGGCAACCGAATTAACGCAGCTTGCCGACGCGCAGCTGGTGATTGAAGCCGCTTCCGAGCGTCTGGAGATTAAAAAGGCGCTGTTCAGCGAGCTGGCGGAGATTTGCCCGCCGTCAACGCTGCTGACCAGCAACACCTCGTCCATCTCCATTACCGCCATTGCGGCGGGTATCAAACACCCGGAACGCGTGGCCGGGCTGCATTTCTTTAACCCGGCACCGGTGATGAAACTGGTGGAAGTGGTGAGCGGGCTTGCCACCTCTACCGAAGTGGTCGAGCAGCTTTGCCAGTGCGTAACCGCCTGGGGCAAACAGCCGGTGCGCTGCCGCTCCACGCCGGGCTTTATCGTTAACCGCGTGGCGCGTCCGTACTACGCCGAAGCCTGGCGCGCGCTGGAAGAGCAGGTGGCATCAGCGGAAGTGATTGACGCGGCGCTGCGCGACGGCGGCGGCTTCCCGATGGGGCCGCTGGCGCTGACTGACCTTATCGGCCAGGACGTGAACTTCGCCGTGACCAGTTCGGTGTTTAACGCCTTCTGGCAGGACCGCCGTTTTCTGCCGTCGCTGCTGCAGCAGGAGCTGGCGCTGGCGGGTCGTCTGGGCAAGAAGAGCGGCCACGGCGTTTATCGCTGGCCTCTGGAAAATCAGCCTGAACTGGCGCTGGCTGCCGTTTCCGCCGAACGCGCCGCGAAGAGGGTTAAAAGTGACGTTGTCACAGAATTGGACGATGTGCTGCTGCTGGAAACCACCGGTGAAACCGCGCTGTCCTTAAGTGTGCAGCACCAGCGTCCGGTGGTGGTGTATGACCATGCCGCGGGCGATACCGTTGTGCTGGCCGGCGCGCCAACCAACCCGGATTCAGCCACCGACAAAGCGGTGTACTACTTCCAGCAGCAGGGCAAAAAAGTGCTGCGTATTGCCGACTACCCAGGACTTCTGGTGTGGCGTACGGTGGCGATGCTGGCGAACGAAGCGCTGGATGCGGTGCAAAAAGGCGTGGCCAGTGCCGAGGATATCGATACCGCGATGCGTCTTGGGGTGAACTATCCACGTGGCCCGCTGGCCTGGGGGCAATCGCTCGGCTGGGGGCGCGTGCTGCGTCTGCTGGAAAACCTACAACAGTACTACGGCGAAGAACGTTATCGCCCCAGTGCGCTGCTGCGCCAGAAAGCGCTGATGGAGATGCGTGATGAGTAACGAAGCCTGGCGCAACGCCCGCGCCATGTATGAGAAAGACACCTGCGCGCAGGCGCTGGGGATCGAAATTATCGAGATGGACGACGGCTACGCGCAGATGACGATGACCGTATCGTCCTCGCAGTTGAACGGGCATCAAACCTGCCACGGTGGGCAGCTTTTCACGCTGGCGGATACCGCCTTTGCCTACGCCTGCAACAGCCAGGGGCTGGCAGCGGTGGCATCGGCTGCCAGCATCGATTTTCTGCGTCCGGCCTTTGCGGGCGAGAAATTAACCGCCACCGCCCGGGTGAAACAGCAGGGCAAACTGACCGGTGTCTATGACATTGAAATCGTCAACCCGCAGCAAAAAACCGTGGCGCTGTTTCGCGGCAAATCGCACCGCATCGGCGGCACGATAACAGGAGAAGTCTGATGCGTGATGCATTTATTTGTGACGGCATTCGTACGCCGATTGGCCGCTACGGCGGCGCGCTGGCCGGGGTTCGTGCCGACGATCTGGCGGCCATTCCGTTGCGTGAATTGTTGAGCCGTAACCCGAAGTTAGACCCAACCTGTATCGACGATGTCATTTTTGGCTGCGCCAACCAGGCCGGGGAAGATAACCGTAACGTCGCCCATATGGCGACGCTGCTGGCGGGCTATCCGTACGGCGTTTCCGGCACCACCATCAACCGCCTGTGCGGCTCCGGCCTTGATGCGATTGGCTTCGCCGCGCGGGCGATTAAAGCGGGCGATGCGGATCTGATGATTGCCGGCGGCGTGGAGTCGATGTCCCGTGCGCCGTTCGTGATGGGCAAGGCGACCACGCCTTACCAGCGTCAGGCCGAGATGTTTGATACCACCATCGGCTGGCGTTTTGTGAACCCGCTCATGCAGCAACAATTTGGTACTGACAGCATGCCGGAAACGGCAGAGAATGTAGCGGAATTGTTAAATATAAGCCGTGCCGATCAGGATGCCTTTGCTTACCGCAGCCAGCAGCGTACCGCTAAAGCGCAGCATGACGGCATTCTGGCGCAGGAAATCGTGCCGGTGCAGATTATCGGTAAGAAGGGCGCGGTCAGCGCGGTGCGTGAAGATGAACATCCGCGTGCCGATACCACCCTTGAGCAATTGGCCGCGCTGAAAACTCCGTTCCGCAAGGGCGGCGTGGTGACGGCGGGCAACGCCTCCGGCGTGAACGACGGTGCCGCGGCGCTGATTATCGCCAGCTCGCAGCAGGCCGCCGCGCAGAGCCTGACGCCGCGCGCGCGTATTGTCGCCATGGCGACGGCGGGCGTCGAACCGAAATTCATGGGGCTTGGACCGGTTCCGGCGGTGCGTAAAGTGCTGGAGCGCGCCGGGCTGAATATTCACGATATGGACGTGATTGAGCTGAACGAAGCCTTTGCCGCCCAGGCGCTGGGCGTGCTCAGACAGCTTGGGCTGCCGGACGACGCGGCGCATGTGAATCCCAACGGTGGCGCCATCGCCTTAGGCCACCCGTTAGGTATGAGCGGCGCGCGGTTGGCGCTGGCAGCGACGCTGGAGCTGGAACGACGCAATGGACGCTATGCGCTGTGTACGATGTGTATTGGCGTGGGTCAGGGCATTGCCATGATCCTCGAGAGAGTGTGAGCTAATTGACCTGCGAGTACCCTACAAAATGACAACTACAACAACATTAGATCCGATTGAAACTGCATCGCGTGACGAGTTACAGGCCCTGCAAACCCAGCGTCTGAAGTGGACGCTGAAACACGCTTACGAAAATGTGCCGATGTACCGCCGTAAGTTCGATGCGGCGGGCGTCCATCCTGACGATTTTCATGAGCTGAGCGATCTCAATAAGTTTCCCTGCACCACCAAGCAGGATCTGCGCGACAACTATCCGTTCGATACCTTTGCGGTGCCGATGGAGCAAGTGGTGCGTATCCATGCGTCGTCCGGCACCACCGGCAAGCCAACCGTGGTTGGCTATACGCAGAACGATATTGATACCTGGGCGAATATCGTCGCCCGTTCGCTGCGCGCCGCAGGCGGCACGGCGAAGGATAAAATTCACGTCGCCTACGGCTATGGCCTGTTTACCGGCGGCCTGGGGGCGCACTACGGCGCTGAACGCTTAGGGGCCACGGTGATCCCGATGTCCGGCGGCCAGACCGAGAAACAGGCGCAGCTGATCCGTGATTTCAAACCCGACATGATCATGGTGACGCCGTCTTATTGTCTGAACCTGATTGAAGAACTGGAGCGCCAGATGGGCGGCGACGCGCGCGGCTGTTCGCTGCGTACCGGCGTCTTTGGCGCGGAACCCTGGACCACCGGTATGAAGGCGGAGATTGAACGTCGCCTCGGTATTACCGCACTGGATATCTACGGCCTGTCTGAAGTCATGGGGCCGGGCGTGGCGATGGAATGTATTGAAACCGGCGATGGCCCCACCATCTGGGAAGACCATTTCTTCCCGGAAGTGGTTAACCCGGACGATGGTACGCCGCTGGCCGATGGCGAGCACGGCGAACTGCTGTTCACCACGCTCACCAAAGAGGCACTGCCGGTGATCCGCTACCGTACTCGCGACCTGACGCGTCTGCTGCCAGGCACTGCCCGCACTATGCGCCGTATGGATCGCATCAGTGGGCGCAGCGACGACATGCTGATTATTCGCGGCGTGAACGTCTTCCCGTCGCAGCTGGAAGAAGAGATCCTCAAGATTGAACACCTGGCGCCGCACTACCAGCTGGAAGTCGATCGCCGTGGGCATCTTGATTCACTTTCGGTGCGCGTGGAACTCAAAGAGAGTAGCCTGGTGCTGAGCCATGAGCAGCGCTGCCAGATTTGCCACCATCTGCGTCATCGCATTAAATCGATGGTCGGCATTTCCACCGACGTCAGCATCGTTAACTGCGGCAGTATTCCACGCTCAGAAGGCAAGGCGTGCCGCGTGTTTGACCTGCGTAAGGCCGCTGCCAACGGCTGAGAATGGTAGGACTGATAAGCGCAGCGCCATCAGGCAATTCGGCGCAGTTTGCCGGATGGCGGCGTTGCCTTATCCGGCCTACAAACTCCTGGCGTTTCGCGGCTTTATTCCTGTGCTATGATTCAAAAAGGACAAAAACAACAACACTATGAATCATATGGAAAAACTCGATAGCTTTATTCAGCAGGCGGTGACAGCAATGCCAATCAGCGGCACCTCGCTGATTGCCTCGCTTTACGGTGACTGTTTATCCCAGCGCGGCGGCGAAGTCTGGCTTGGCAGCGTGGCCGCGCTGCTCGAAGGGTTAGGCTTTGGCGAACGCTTCGTGCGTACCGCGCTGTTTCGCCTCAACAAAGAAGAGTGGCTGGACGTGGTGCGCATTGGCCGCCGTAGCTTCTATCGTCTGAGCGACAAAGGCCTGCGCCTGACGCGTCGTGCCGAGAGCAAAATTTACCGCGCCAACGCGCCGGAATGGGACGGTACCTGGCTGCTGCTGCTCTCTGAAGGGCTGGAAAAAAACACCCTGGCCGAAGTCAAAAAACAGCTGATCTGGCAGGGGTTTGGCGTGCTTGCGCCGAGCCTTTTAGCCTCGCCGTCGCAAAAGCTGGCGGATGTCCAGTCGCTTTTGCACGAAGCCGGCGTGGCGGAGAACGTGATCTTCTTCGAAGCGCATTCGCCGCTGGCGCTCTCGCGCGCCGCGCTGCGTGAGCGGGTAGAGGAGTGCTGGCATTTGACCGAGCAGAACGCCATGTACGAAGCGTTTATCAAACTGTTCCGCCCACTGTTGCCGCTGCTGCGGGATGCGGGGCCGGATGAACTCACGCCGGAACGCTGTTTTCAGATCCGTCTACTGCTGATCCACTTCTATCGCCGTGTGGTGCTGAAGGATCCGCTGCTGCCAGAAGAGCTGTTGCCTGCCCATTGGCTGGGCCAAACCGCGCGCCAGCTCTGTATCAACATCTATCAACGCGTGGCCCCAGGGGCACAGGCTTTCGTCAGTGAAAAAGGCGAAAGCTCGGTAGGCGAACTCCCTGCGCCGGGGCCGCTCTATTACCAGCGTTTTGGGGGATTGCCCGAAGCGTAACAGGAGAAGCCATGCCGATTTACCAGATAGACGGAATGACCCCGGTTGTTCCGACGGAAAGCTACGTTCACCCCACCGCCGTGCTGATTGGCGATGTGATCCTCGGTAAAGGAGTTTACGTCGGGCCGAACGCCAGCCTGCGCGGCGATTTTGGCCGTATCGTGGTGAAAGATGGGGCCAACATTCAGGATAACTGCGTGATGCACGGTTTTCCCGGTCAGGACACCGTCGTGGAAGAAGACGGGCATATCGGCCACGGGGCGATCCTGCACGGCTGCGTGATTGGCCGTAATGCGCTGGTTGGCATGAGCGCGGTGATTATCGACGGCGCGACCATTGGTGAAAACAGTATTGTTGGCGCATGCGCATTCGTGAAAGCGCGTGCCGAAATGCCTGCCAATCATTTGATTATCGGCAGCCCGGCAAAGGCGATTCGTACCTTAACCGAGCAGGAACTTGAGTGGAAAAAGCAGGGCACTCGCGAATATCAGGTGCTGGTCGACCGTTGCCAGAAGACGCTGGTTGCCGTTGAACCGTTAACCGAAGAAGAACCGGACAGAAAGCGGCTGGTGTTCGACGAGAACTTGCAGCCTAAATCCGCAGTTTAGCTCTGACCTCTTACGGAAATGTAGGCCGGATGGCGGCTTTGCCTTATCCGGCCTACGCGTTTTTATGAGTAGCGTAACGCATCCACTAACAGCGCAAACGCGGCGGTATGCTGGCGACGGCTGGGATAGTAAAGCGAGTAACCCGCGAACGGCGCGCACCAGTCGGCGAGCACATGCTGCAAACGTCCGGCGGCTACGCCATCGACGATGGTGTCTTCCGGCACGTAGGCCAGGCCCAAACCGGCTTCGGCGGCCTCGATGCGTTGGGGCAGGGAGTTAAGGGTTAATTGTCCCTCAACCCGAACCCGCAGCGGCTCGCCGTTTCGTTCGAACTCCCATGCATATAACCCGCCGCGCGTTGGCAAACGCATGTTGATGCAGCGATGATGCTGAAGGTCGTGGGGTGTTTGCGGGATACCGCGGTGGGCAAAATATCCGGGAGAACCGACAACCGCCATGCGCATGTCGGGGCCAATACGCACCGCAATCATATCGCGCGCCACCTGTTCAACGAGGCGTACTCCCGCGTCAAACCGTTCACCGACAATATCGGTAAGGCCGTTATCCACAATCACTTCAATATTGATGTCCGGGTATTGCTGCATAAACGTCTTGAGTCGTGGCCAGAGCACGGTATTCATTGAGTGCTCGGCAGCCGTCAGGCGAATATTGCCCGCCGGTCGTTCGCGAGAATCGCGTAGAGCTGTAATTTCCTGTTCAATTTCTTGCAGATGTGGGCTGAGGCTTTGATAAAGTCGTTCTCCGGCTTCCGTCGGGGCGACGCTGCGGGTGGTGCGCGTCAGCAGGCGAACATCGAGGCGGTTTTCCAGATTACGCATCGCATGGCTCAACGCCGACTGTGAAACCCCAAGCTGTGCGGCCGCGCGGGTAAAACTGCGCTCGCGCGCGACGACCATAAAAGAGATCAGATCGTTGATGTTATCTTTTAACATAAGGTGCGACCATTAATGAATCTGGCTCATCGTTGCAGAATGATTTTTTCAGTGTAATAGCCGATGATTTATATGCAACAGGTGATATCAGGTGAGATGACAATGAAAATCAATGTGGTAGGCACCAGCGGCGTGGGTAAATCGACGCTGGCAAAGCGTCTGGCGGCGCTATTTTCCGTGCCTTATATCGAAATGGATACGCTTTACTGGCGTTCCGGTTGGCAGGGGGTCAGCGATGAGACGCTTTTCGCCGGGCTGGCGCAGGCCATCGCGGGCCCTGACTGGGTGCTGGACGGCAACTATAATCGCAGTCGCCCGGTAAAATGGCGCGACGTGGATCTGGTGGTGTGGGTTGATTACAGTTTCTGGCGCACCTTTCGGCAGGCCGTCACGCGTGCGACAGTGCGCGCATGGCGTCAGCAAGAGCTGTGGCCGGGTACCGACAACCGTGAGAGTTTTCGTCGCTCATTTTTTAGCCGCGATTCAATCATTCTGTGGACGCTAAAAACCTGGCGTCTCAACCGCCAGCGCTACCTGCAAGACATGGCCGATCCAGCCTGGGCGCATATCCGCTTTGTACGCCTGCGCAATCAGCGGGAAACCGAGGCGTTTATCGCGCAATTAAGCGCTGAATTCACTCCTTGCTCGCGCACGAAATGACGGATGAAGCGGCCTGACTGTGGTAGTTTTAGGGTTCTCATTATAAGGAGCCCTGCCCATGCCACACGTTGATATTAAATGTTTCCCCCGCGACCTGAACGATGAACAGAAAACCGCGCTCGCGGCGGACATCACTGAAGTGTTGATTCGCCATCTTAATACCAAAGACCGCTCGGTGAGCGTGGCCCTGAATCAGGTGCAGGAAAGCGACTGGCAGCAGGTCTGGGATAGCGAGATTGCGCCGCAGATGGAGACGCTGATTAAAAAGCCGGGTTACAGTATGTGATGATGATGTCGCCCGGCGTTGCTCTGGCACGCCGGGTGACTTCTGCACGGATATTATGCGGTTTTCGTTGCGGCGACCGCGGTCATCTCTTGTGGTGCATGCCGCCCCGCATCCAGGTCGGCGCGAATCTGCTCGTAGTCGTCATCCAGACGATAAAAGCGTCCAATACAGATCATCGAAGCGACAATCAGCAGCGCCGGAATATACAGATAGCAGGCTTTTATCGCCAGCATCGCGCTGGCGCTTTGCGTCGCGTTGGCGACATAGCCGCTGGAGGAGAGCAGCACGCCGATAATAGCCCCGGCTCCCGCCATGGCGACTTTACCGAGGAAGCCATTAATAGAGGTGAGAATACCTGCGGTATTAATGCCGGTTTTCCATACCCCGTAGTCGACCGGGTCGGCCTGCATTGAGAAGTAAATCGCCGTGCGTTGGCCTGCGCCGAGCGACAGGATCACGGCGCCAACAATCAGCCCCCACGTATTCGCTCCGGCGGCAATCATCACCCCCATGCCCAGCAGGTTAATGGTGCTGGCGACCAGATAGACATGACGTTTTTTCATGCGGCTGGCCAGCATCGGCACCGTTAGCGTACCGAGCAGCGGCACGAAGGTGGAAATCCCCGCGACCACCGCCGTCAACTCAACGTTGCCGACGTAGTAGTGGAAGAAGTACACCAGCGCGCCGGTCTGGAAGAAAAATGCGCCCCACATCAGAAAGATATTGATGGCGAAAACAAACCACGGTCGGTTGGCTCGCAGGCTCACCCACGCGCGCTTGAGGGTCATGCGCTCCTGAGTAATGCTGATACTCTCTTTCACGTTGCGAAAGCTGACCAGCAAAAAGAAGGTAGCGATCACGCCGAACACGATCGCCGTGTAGAAGAAACCGTGCGCCTGGTTACCTTTACCCAGTACGCTGACCAGCGGCAGCGTGGCGACGGCTACAATGGTTGCGCCAAGGGATCCGAGCAAAATGCGCACGGTAGAGAGCGTGGTGCGCTCGCCGGAGTCATTGGTCAGGAACGGCAGCATGGCGCAGAACGGAATATTCACCAGCGTATAGAGGAACGACAGACACAAATAGGTGATAAAGGCGTAAACCAGTTTGCCGGTGGTGCCAAAGTCCGGGACATAGAACGCCAGAATGCACAGCAGACCAAAGGGAACCGCGCCGAACAGCAAATAGGGGCGGCAGCGCCCCCAGCGGGTCGCGGTATTGTCAATCACCAGCCCCATCAGCACATCGGCCACGCCGTCGACCAGGCGGGTGACGAGGAACATCAACCCGACGTAGTAAGCCGGTAAGCCCATCACGTCGGTGTAAAAAAACATCAGGTAAAGCGAGATAAGCTGCCACACCAGGTTGCAGGAGAGATCGGCGATACCGTAGCCCACGCGCTGTTTCCAGCGTTCAAACGTTGTTTCTGCCATATAAATAAACTCGCGTTAGTTGTTACAGACCGTACAGGCGGATAAACCAGGCCGGGGTACAGCTCCATGCATGGCAGTAGCTATTGATAAGCTTGCTACCATACGGAGAAAATTCAGGATGCTGCGGATCAAACACTTCCCAGAAGGTGTCCGCGCCATAGCGCACCATTTCACCCCAGTAGGCTTTGATCTCCTTGACTGCCTGCTCGCGCAGCCCGCATTGCAGCAGGGCGGCAATAAAATGGTGGCGGAGATAGGGGGTGTTCATGGCGATCGCGGGCGGATGGCTCAGCAGCCGCTGCATAACCGCCAGACGCTGTTCCGGGTGGCCGACTTCCGCCAGCACCAGCCAGATTTGCGAAGCCCAGGAAACCTGGCGCGCCTCGCCGCTGACGAAATAGCCCTGCGCCTCATCCCAGAACTGTGTTTGCGCCGCCGCTTTTAAGCGCTGAAGCTGTGCGCGATAGGCGGCGACAAGCTGCGGCTCAAACCGTTCAGCCAGCCACAGGCCGCGTTGCAGGCAGTAGATCAGCACGCCCTGGGCCGCGGCCTGTTTGTTTAAACTTTCCTGCCAGTCGATAAACACCCACCAGTCGTCGCTGTCGCGCACGATCCCACTGTCGTCGAGGCGGGTAAAGGCCAGTTCGAGCTGTCGTCTGGCGACCGGCCACAATTCGCGCGCTGTGGCAAGATCTTCGGCGCTTTGCAGATAGTTGTAGAGAACATCGACAAAAAACAGCGAGTAGTCGAACAGGAAGGTGTCGTCGGCGATTGTCTGCGGTTTGACGAAGACGTTGGCGGAAACCATGCCGTCGGCACGCGTGTGGCCCGCGAACAGATACAGGCAACGACGCACCAGATCGTGGCGGGCAAAGGTCACGTCATTGACCAGTGCCTGCAGTCGAAGATCGCCGAGCCACAGGCGGCGGTCGCGCTTCGGACCGTCTTCAAAGACTTCCTGCATACAGTTTTTCAGCGTCAGTACCGACACCCGGTCAATGGCCTGGAGTTCGGCGTCGGCGCTCTCACATGACGGACACTGCTCGGGGGCTGAAGTGACGGTGTTGAGCAACAGGCTGTCGAAGCGCAGGCGGAATTTGCGCGACACGGCTTTGACCTCAATTTTCACGTAGCGGCAGCAGTAGCGACGCGGTAGCGCAACCTCGGCGGGCAACACGTCCAGCCATAAATCCTGCTGTTGCAGCCAACTGCTGCTGAGCCAGCCGCGGTAATCGCTAAACGGTTCGCACACCTCGCAGAGTGTCTCGCCAAAGGTGAGTTGCAGATGGGCGGGGGCATCCGGCGGGCTCCCGGCGCTGTGGCAGGCAAACTGCAGATAACCGACGCAGTGGCTGCCAAAATCGATAATCACGCTTTCGCCTTCGCTGAACTCGCGCTGATACAGCGCTTCCAGCGAACAGAGCGGCTCGGCGCGCCAGCCGAACAGCGCCTGCGGATCGGCAACGGCGTTAATGACGGCATGCGGCGATCGCGGCTGACGATGCAACTCAGGGGTGAGCGAGTCTGCCTTGTGCAAGAACTGCGGCAGGCGGACCATGGGGAGCTGGGCATTAAGCTGAATGGCTTGTGACATACGACGTCCTCGGAATAAGTTGTCCGCAGGATACGGCGGCGTGAGGGACGGCAACCACTCTGCTAATGCCAAATTTGGCGCGAGAGTGGCACTGATGGTGGGATAGTGCGACTGACGATCACAAATCCGCGATTCTCAATCGTCGTTGGGGCAAAAATGGCTTATCGTGCCGTCGTGCGGTAAGCCGTTTGGATAGCATCAATGATTACACTGACTACTGAATATTATTTCGCCAGTACCGGCGATAAGCTGGCGATGTATGCCAGCGACCCGGAGGATAATAACTGCGAGCATAGCCACGAGTTTGATGAACTGGTGATTGTGGAGCAGGGCCACGGTCTGCATGTTATTAATGGTCGCCCGTTGTATATTCAACAAGGGGACGTTTTTTACGTCAAATCTGGCGATTTTCATTTTTACGACGAGCTGGGAACCCTTAAGCTGATTAATATTTTGATCAATCCGCAGGTGCCGTTTCATTATTTGCGGCAGATTGACACGCTGCTGGGGCAGTTTTCAGCGCAGCAGGCCAGCTGTTACGGCTGGCTGTCGCCGGAGACACGTATGGCGTGTAAAGAGATGATTGCACAGATCTTTCTGCCAGAGATGCGGGAAGCGAAAAATCAGGCGTTACGCGAAGCGCGTTTTTTTCAGCTGGTCACTACGCTGCAATACGCGCAAACGCAGGCGGAATACAGCTCGACCAAATATAAACTGCATAAGCTATTAACCTGGCTACAAGAACACTGTTTTGAAGACCATAACTGGCAACAGCTTGCCGAGCGCTTCCATTTAACGACCCGCACCGCGTTTCGTCATATTAAAGAGGCGACGGGATTAACGCCGGATAACTATTTAAAACGGCTGCGGTTGGTTTCTGCGCGGGTTAAATTACGTGAAACGGAAATGTCGGTGACCGAAATTGCCTATTTATGCGGCTTTGCTAACAGCAATCATTTCACCACACTGTATAAAAAGGTCTTTGGAATTACGCCGAGTGAAGAGCGGCGGCAGAAAGGATGAGAGATGAGTAAATCAGACAATCAGGCCGAGCGCGATGCGGGATATCGCCGCGTCCGGCTGGAAGATATTGCGACCCGTTGTCGCACTTCGCTCAGTACGGTGTCACGGGCGCTCTCCGGTGAAAAAGGGGTCAGCCATGAACTGCGTACGCGTATTCAGGAAGTGGCGCGGGCGATGCGTTACACACCGGCTCAGGAGCTGGGTGGCGCGCGCATTGTGCTGGCCATTTCACAGGTAGCGATGCTCGATTATAACCGCTACCAGTTCAGCTGGTATGTTCTGCAAGGCTTGAAGGAACGGGCGAAAGTGCTGGGCGTTGATCTCACCACCCATCCGCTCAACGATAATGATAACGGTGCCCTGCAAGCGCTGCTGGAGGAACCGGACGTCGGGGGCGTACTGGCGCTGACGGTGGATGACAGCGGCTTTCTTAATACGGTGGTGAACCTGAAAAAACCAGCGGTGTTGGTGAACACCGAAGATCCGCTGATGCGCTTATCCAGCGTGCTGCCGTGTAACCGTTCTGCCACGCGCATGGCCTGTGAATACCTGCTGGATCGCGGCCATCGCGATATTCTGTTTTTAACGCACCCGGGCCGCCGAACGATTGAACAGCGTGAAGACGGCTGGCGAGACGCGATGCGCTGCCGTCAACTGCAGTGCGACGATTCACGTATTCTGACGGTCACCGACTGGCTGCCGGAACTGGCGGAGCAGGCGGTGATTGCGCGTTTTCGCGATAATCCGCGGGAGTGCACGGCAATACTGTGTGCGAATGATTCGCTGGCGCTCGGGGCGATCAATGGCGTGCGGGCCTTAGGGCTGCGCGTGCCGGAAGATATTTCGGTGATCGGGATGAATAACCTGCCGCAGGCGGAGTTTGCCACGCCGCCGTTGACCACCGTACATTTGCCGGTACAGGAAATTGGCACGCTGGCGCTGGAGCTGTTGCAGGATATGATTGCAGGGAGTGTGGAAATACCGCGACGGATTGAGCTGGCGTGCGCCATCGTTGAGCGTCAATCGGTGGCCCGTATCGCCTGATACGGGCCAGCCGGAGAGGAGCGGGTTACTCGAATTTAGCCCGTTCCATTTTCGGCACTAACAGCAGATACATCACCGCCCATGCCAACAGGTAAGCGACCGAGCTGATGGCGAACAGCGCCCAGTAGTTGCCAGAAGCTTCCAGCACGGCGCCAATGACCGTAGAGAAGATAACGCTGCCGATCATCCCGAAGGTGCTGCCGATCCCGACGACGGAGCCGACGGCGGCGCTTGGGAACAGGTCAGATACCGAAGTCAGAATGTTGGCGGACCAACCCTGGTGTGCTGCCGCCGCTAAACCGACCAGCGCGACGGCGGCCCACAGATTTTCGACCTGAGTGGCGGCGAAAATCGGCAGTACCAGACAGGCGCAAATCAGCATGGTGATTTTACGTGCGCGGGCGGTGCTAAAGCCTTTGCTCATCAACTTACCGGGTAACCAGCCCGCGCCCAGACTGCCGACGATCGCGAACAGATAAATGACAATCAGCGGCAGACCCAGACCTTCCATGTTGATACCGCGTGACTCGTTGAGCCACTTCGGCAGCCAGAACAGGAAGAACCACCAGATGGGGTCGGTCAACATTTTGCCTAATGCGACGGCCCACAGTTGACGGTAGCCCAGCAGACGCGTCCATTTGATCGCGGAAACGCTGACGGTTTCTTCTTTATCCTGGGCAATCCACGCTTGCTCTTCGGCGCTGGCTTTCGCTTTCACCGGACCAAAGGCGATAAACCACGGAATCAGCCACAGGAAGCCGACGGCGCCGAGAATTAAGAATGCGCCGTGCCAGCCGTAATGCACCGCGATAAGCGGGATCAACGCCGGCGAGATAACCACGCCGATATTGACCGCAACCCCGAGAATACCGGTGGCCAGCGTACGTTCTTTCTTGGGATGCCACTCGGCAATCACCTTCATCGCGGCCGGGAAGTTAGCCGATTCACCGAGACCCAGCAGCACGCGAACCAGCGCAAAACCGGCGACCGAACCGACGACCGCGTGCGCCATTGCCGCGGCGCTCCAGACCACCATCGCCACCGCATAGCTGATTTTGGTCCCCAGTTTGTCGATAATGCGCCCGCACACCAGCGTGCCGACGCCGTAGGCGACGGTAAACGCATTGACCAGCCAGCTGTACTCCATCTGCGTCCAGCCGATATCTTTTTGCAGCATCGGCGCCAGCAGGCCGAGAATTTGACGGTCCATGTAGTTAACCGTCGTCGCAAATACCAGCATGGAACACACCACCCAGCGATAGTTGCTTTTCGGTTTCGCCACTTCGCGAGCGGGGTTGTGCAGCGTATTCGGATTAACGTCACCAGAGGTCTGCCCGGCAGGCGCAGACGGTTTATCTATTTGCGTATCCATTATTATTTTCCTTGCCCGGTCTCTGCCGGGCGTTGGTTACAGAGGAAGTTCACTGCTACTGCCTGCAACGGTCCATTGCTGTGGGTCAAGCGTGCGGTTTTCGGTGCTCACTCGTCCATCGGCCAGGAAACGCACCGTGCCGTACAGCGGATCGTTGACTTCGATACTGCTGTCGTCATGTTGCGTCATGGTCAGGTCGTTAAAGCGCGCGCTGAAAGTCTCCAGGTCGCTGTCGACCCGATCGTTGATGCGAACCAGCCAGCAGGTTTGTTGCCCGTTAAGGCGAATTTCACAGCCGCGGGTTGGGCCCGTATTCACCGTTTCGAACGCCTGATTGCCCACCAGCAGCGCCATGCCGTCGCCGCTACGTACGGCAGCGCGCTGGCCGCTGATAGCGACTTCATCGAACTGGCTTTGCGGCAGCCATGCATGCGTAAACGGCGGTTGATCGGCATGCAGATTGAACGTCAGTACGGCCAGCCCGCGATATTGCTGAACGCGAGGCAGCGTGCCGCATCCACCCCAGTAAGAAGGGCGACCGAAACCGCCGTGCAGGGTTTCACCGGGGTGGTTAATCCAGATCTGCGCTTCGGGTTGGTTGCCAAGACGCAAATGGAAAGGCGTCTCCTGATAACCCCATTCTCCCCAGCGGTAGCCGGCAATTGAGCCCATCGCCGCGTGGCGGTTTTTGTAGTGATAGAGTTTGGCAATCCGGTTGGCCCCCTGAGCAAAGCACCACTCAATGGCGCTCTCTTTTTGCCATGCAGCCACCTCCGCCAGTTCTGCCGGCAGGGTGAGCAGGCCATCGCGCAGCAGCAGGGCGAGTTGCGGCAGGGCATGGAAACGGCAGCCGTAGTTGCCTTTACCCCAGAGCAGACGCGATATCGCCGCCAGCTCCAGAGAGCGCCCGGCACGAAGGGTATGTTCGTAAGAACGCCCCTGCGAGGCGGTCAGGAATCCCTGGTGAGCGGAACGGGCAATCTGTGCCAGCAAACGCGTGATCGCCGCAATGGCGCGTTGGCTGATTTGCTCGTCGCCCGACAGGGCTGCCAGCGCGGTGAGACCTTTCAGGTCGATAGGGAAATAAGGCGCCGAGTTCCATTCGGCCATTTCACACTGCTCGAAATGATCCAGCCAGCTGATGACGCGAGCCTTACCTGCCGCCGCCTGTTCGCGGCCGCTGCGCCCGGAACGGGTGAAAATGGCATCCGGGAAGAGGTTGCCTGCCAGCAGCGCGGCGGTGTGGAACAGCAGCGCGTGGTTCTCTGAGAAGTACCACTGAACATCGTTGCCCGGTTCGTCCATCCAGTAACGGAAGCGCAGAATGGCATCATCGATGCGCCCGCGAACCGCCGGATCGATCTTGTCGCCCCACACGGTGCGACACCACAGCAACGGCACCAGCGTAAAGTCAGCGCAATCATGGCAGTCGAGTACCGACGGCAGAACGCCCTCCAGCATCTGCTGAGTTTGCTCATCGTTGAGACCGCAGGCCAGGCGCGCCAGCGCTTTAACGCTGCTGTATTCGCCTTCCTGAGCGACGACGTTCAACGCCTCCGCAATGCGCGCTTCCTGGGTTTGCGGGATCGCCGTCTGGCGGTCGGCGTGGCAGATTTCGACGCCGAGGGTGCGGCTTATCCTGAAGCCTTCGCGTTGCAGCGTAATGTGGAAATTACGGAAGTCAGCCGGGATGTCTTCACTTTCCGCAATGGCGACCAGCGACTCGCCGGCAGGCAGACGGCTGTCCAGCGCGACCGGTTCATCGAGAGAGATAAAATCGCCCAGCACATTGACGTGCAGGTCATAGTCCGTCGATGCCTGCTGAGGAAATACCAGACGAATGGTGCCGCGGTTATACACCGGATGCTCAAAGGATGCGCCGTCAAGCAGCAGCTCCATCTCTTTGACCTGCGCGTCGGCCAGCGGGGTTTCCAGTGCGATTTGCAGCGGTTCGCCGGCAAGGTAGTCGAGCTGGAAAAAGAAGCGAATATCGCGTTCGGCTAAGTCATCAAACCACAGCTCCAGCTCATTTTTCCCCGCTTTCAGCGAAAGGGTGAATTCGCGCTGGTTTTCCAGGTTGCGCTGATAATCCGCCATCCAGAGCACTTCTTCGCCGTTCAGCTTGAGCAATGCGCCGCCGCAGGTCGCCAGACGGAAACGATACTCACCCGCCTGTGGGCAGTCGAGCTGCGTTCTGGCCCAGGCGCCAACGCGGGTTGGCCGGAACCAAAAGCCCGAGAGATCGACTCTGTCAGAGGCAAACGGGAACCACCAACGCGTGTAGCTTGCACTGGCGAACGGCTGCGGCTTTTTCTCGGCAAAGTGCTGGCGAAAATCATCGCGGCACGGATAGGTGTGAGGAATAAAGTTTTTATGTTTGCTTAAAAAGAAAAACGGATCCATTTCGCCTGCCATCGGTGAATCCACCGTGTCATAGCGCAAACTTGTAATATCAGATAGCTGCCAGTAGCGCACGGCGTTTCCCGCCGTTAAATTAAAATTACTATATTCTTTATCCATTTTTTTCTCCCTAAGA
>NZ_JANEWH010000084.1:0-21994 GCF_028069715.1 Kluyvera sp. Awk 3
ATTAAATACTTAAGCTGATATTAACCATGGTGGTTTTACTGTTTCTTAAACTCAGCAAAAGATTTTCATCGTGCTTTGTTTTTTTAGGTGTTTGTGTGCCGGGATATATTTATGTGATTGCTAACAATAACCAGTTCATAATTGTTTGTGACGAGGTTCTAATCATATGGCTAATATCTCTATTATTGCCCGGAGTGGCGCAACCACCTCTACCGTATCAGGTGAAACCGCAAGCCTCATTTCACCCAGCATTGTCAAAATCAACATTAGCCCTCGTGACGTTGCCGGGCTGGAGCGCAGTGGCAACGACCTCGTTATCTCGCTGAGAAATGGCGAAAAAATCACCATCGAGAACTATTTCGTGCTCGATACTGAAGGGCACCGCAGTGAACTGGTGCTTGAGGATCAGAATGGCGCGCTGTGGTGGGTCGAAGAACCGACTGACGGTCTGCATTTTGCGCCACTGGCCGATATTGATGCTCTGCTGATTACCCAAAGTAGCACCGAAGGCGCCATGCCGTGGATCCTGGGAGCGCTGGGTATTGGCGCTGGGATGGCTGCTGCGGCTGCCAGTATTGGTAGTTCAGGTAACCATCACCACAACGCAGATGAGGACCCGGCAGACAATCAGAACGGCGGCCCGGAGGGCAGTAAGGATAATGACCCGGATGACAATACCCTTCCTGGCATTCCCACTCTCCCCACCGAGAATAACCTGACTCAGGTTGACAACGTCACAGAGCTGACAATCACTGATAATGTCGAACAGTATACGGGAACGATCGCGAAAGGCGGGTTCACGAACGACAATACGCCAACCTTAAGCGGTAAGGCGCTGGCAAATTCAACGGTCACGATTTATGACGGCGAAACCCGGTTAGGTTCCGTGACAGCAGATGCCAAAGGACTGTGGAGTTTTACCCCAGCCGCGCTAGACGATGGGGTGCACAGTTTCACGACTACGGTGAGCAAGGGAGATATCAGCAGCGGGAAGAGTGGAGCCTACGTGGTGACGATTGATACTCACGCGCCGGGAGAGGTCACACTATTCATTGCCACCGATAATCAGACCCCGGTGCTGGGCACCATCTCGGCTAACGAAACGACGAACGATAATACGCCGGTCATCAGCGGCAAAGCCGAGCCGGGCAGCACCGTTAATATTTATGATTTTGGCAAACTGGTTGGCAGTGCGCAGGCTGACGTGCACGGCAACTGGGGGCTTGAGCTAAGCACGGTATTGGGCGAAGGCAAACACAGCCTGAGCGCAAATGCCACCGATCTTGCCGGAAACATCGGGCCCTCCACCGCGCCGCTGGTGTTCTATGTAGATACCGATAAACCGGTCACGATGGGCGCTTTTACGGTGAGTGATGATACGGGTGGGACCGTCGTTACGTTGCCAGAAAAAGGGACGACGACAGACACTACGCCCACCTTTAGCGGCGCGGCGGGGAGTGTAGAAGACGGGACAACGGTGAGCGTCTATCAGGGAACAACGCTTCTGGGAACGGCCACCGTCGCACCTGACGGCAGCTGGCATTTTACTCCTGATGCGCCGTTGCCTGCGGGTAATTACAGTTTCCACACCGTCGTCACCGACGCCGCAGGGAATAACAGCGGAGATTCCCCTTCCTTCAACCTGACTATCGCCCCGCCGGCAAGTAGCGTTACCGTGACGTCGGTCGATGATGACGTTAATCCCGGAACCGGCGCGCTGGCGAACGGCGCGTCAACCAACGATACAACGCCAGCCTTCACCGGCACTGGCCCCGCGTCTGGCACGATAACGGTTTATATCAATGGCATCGACAGCGGCACGGTGACCGCTGATGCTCAGGGTATTTGGCATTTTACCCCGCCTGCGCTGATGGACGGTCATTATCGTTTTACGTTCTCTTCCGATGGCGGCGCGACGCTGTCAGAACCGTTTGTGCTGACTGTAGATACGCAGGCCCCTGATGGGGTTAGCGACTTGACGATCGTTGACGATCTCAACCCTGGTATTGGCCAACTGCATAGCGGGGATTCAACCAACGACGGTACGCCTGTTATCAGCGGGAGCGCTGAACCGGGATCGACAGTCAGCATTTATGACGGTGGCAAGCTGATTGGTACCGCGTTAGTCGGCGCAGACGGGCAATGGGGCTTTACACCGGCCCCCGCGCTCAGCGAAGGCACGCACGCGATTTCCACTGTCGTGACCGATGCGGCCGGCAATGCCAGCGCCGCATCGCCTGATTTTGTGCTGGTGGTTGATACTACAGCGCCCGCTCCGGTGACGGCGTTTATTGCCACCGATAATGTGGATCCGAACGTCGGCACCATTGTGTCTGGTGATGTGACTAATGACAGCACGCCGATCCTTAGCGGGAAGGCGGAACCTGGCAGCGAAATCATTATTTACGACGCAGGCGTAGAGATTGCCCGTACGGTTACAGATACTAAGGGAAACTGGGGGCTGGAACTGACCACTCCGCTGAGTGACGGGCCGCACGGACTGACCGTTGTGGCAGTGGATGCGGCGGGCAACGCCAGCAAGCCAACGGATGAGCTGGTGTTTAGCGTTGATACCTCTGCTCCGCTGAGCGCATTGAGTATTGTGGTGACCGACAATGTCGGGCCGGTTCAAGGTCAATTGACCAGCGGTGGCACGACCGACGATACCACACCGGGCTTTTCTGGCCTCGCTGCGCCGGGGACCACCGTTAGTATCTATGATGGTGCGACCTTGCTGGGCCAGGCGACAACGGATACGAGCGGGCACTGGAGCTTTACTCCGGACGCGCCGCTGGCCGATGGACTGCATCACTTCACCACGGTGGTCACCGATGCGGCGGGCAACGCCAGCCCGTCGTCGCTGCAGTTTGATCTGACCATTACACCAATCGCCGGGCCGATAAGCGGTCTGGTGGTGACCGATAATGTCGATCCTGTTCAGGGACCGCTGGCTAACGGTGCTGCTACCAATGATGACACACCGACCTTTAGCGGCAAAGCCGACCCAAACAGTACGCTGACGGTCTACGATAACGGCGCGCCAGTCGCGACTGTACCGGTGGATGGCAGCGGCAACTGGAGCTATACGCCATCATCGGCTCTGGGTGAAGGGACGCACAGTGTGACCTTCACCGTAGACAACGGCAGCGGCCCATCTGCACCGTCAGAACCGTTTATGGTGACGGTAGATACGACAGCCCCCGACCCGGTGGCTAACCTGATTGTCGTTGATGATCAAGCACTGGGCGTTGGACAACTGGCAAGCGGCGGAGTCACTAACGACAGTACGCCGATAATCAGCGGCACTGCCGAGGCTGGCAGCACTGTAACTATCTATGATGGCAGCACCATTATCGGCACTGTCCAGGCAGACGATGACGGGCTGTGGGGTTTTATCCCGGATTCTCCGTTGCTCGATGGTACGCATCAGATAACCACAGCGGTGGTTGATGCCGCAGGCAATACCAGCCCGCTCTCGCCGCCGTTTGTACTGGAGGTTGACTCCAGCGCGCCTGCGACAATTACGGGGCTGGTGGTGTCGGATAATGTGGATCTTAAGGTGGGGCCAATTTCCGATGGTGGCGTCACCAATGACAATACGCCAACTCTCAATGGAATGGCGGAAATTAACGCGACGGTCACGATTTATGACGGGACTACCGTGTTGGGAACTACTCAGGCTAATGGTTCCGGAGAGTGGAACTTCACGCCGGATACGCCGTTGGGTGACGGGCCGCACAGCCTGACCGCCACGGTAACCGATATGGCGGGTAACACCAGTCCACACTCTCCGGCCTTTAACCTGACGGTAGATACCGCACCACCAGAACGGGTTACCGGTGTCACAATAACGGCAGACAGCGGTGTACTGGCACCGGGAACCAGCACCAATGACACCACCCTGACGGTAAGTGGTTCCAGTGAACCAAATGCGCTTATCACCGTTTACGATACCGATGGCGCCACGGTGCTGGGCACTATTCAGGCAGGTCCAACCGGTAGCTGGTCGGTAGGGATTACTCTGCCAAACGAAGGCTCCCATGTGATAACCGCCACTGCCACCGATGCGGCAGGCAACGTCAGCCCAGCCTCACTGCCGACGACGGTGGTGATTGACCTGACGCTGCCACCGCCAATTGCCGGGATCACCGTCACCGATACGGTGATCCCTGGCACCGGTATTATTAATGCTAATGATCGGATCAACGATAATCGGCCAACACTGAGCGGCAGCGCCGAAGCCAACAGCACCGTGAATATCTACAACGGCACCACGCTGGTCGCGACGACGCAGGCGGATGCCAGCGGCAACTGGAGCGTGAAACCTGCAACCACGCTGGGTGATGGCGACTATACGTTGACCGCCACTGCCACTGACCGGGCGGGTAACACCAGTATCGCCTCGCCGGGCTTTAGTTTCACCGTTGATACCAGGGCTCCGGGATTGGTCACTGGCCTGACGGTTGCTGCCGATGGCACGCCTCTGGCGGGAGGGGCCAGTACCAATGACACCACGCCGACCATCAGCGGCGTGAGTGAAGAAGGGGCGACGATCACTGTTTACGATACTAACGGCACCACGGTGCTGGGTACGACGGTAGCCGGTAGCGGCGGGACATGGTCGATTAATCTGCCTGTTCTTGGCGAAGGTTCGCATACGTTGACCGCGACGGCCACCGATGTGGCGGGCAACGAAGGGCCGAAGACGTCAGTGGTGGTGGTGATCGATACCGTGCCTCCAGCGCAGATAACCGGAGTTACCGTCACAGATAACCTGACACCGACAACCGGCACCGTGACTGCTGGCACGGAGATTAACGATCCGTCACCTCGTCTCAGCGGTACCGCCGATCCGAATAGCTTTATTAATGTGTACAACGGCGCGACGCTGATTGGCTTCGGTCAGGCAGATGGCAACGGTTACTGGAGTTTTGCGCCTACCGTTCCGCTGCTGGACGGTAACTACAGCCTGACGGCGACGGCGACCGATGCCGCGGGCAACGTCAGCACGCCGTCTCCTGCCTTTACATTTAGCGTTGATACCACCAGGCCGGACCCGATTACGACGCTGATTGTGACCGATAATGAGGTACCGGATATCGGTATCGTGCCGAACGGCGGCAGCACCAACGACACCACGCCAACCTTTAGCGGTAAAGTGGAGCCGGGCGCAACCGTCATTCTGTATAACGGTTCGGATATACTGGCTACCATTAAGGCGGACACGAGTGGCAGCTGGAGCTTTACCCCGGCTCCACTCGACCAGGGAACTTATCGCATCACGGCCACGGTAACAGACCTTGCGGGTAACGTTAGCAAGGCATCGGCAGAATTTGTTCTGATACTGGATACCGCTGCACCGACCGCAGCGCCGACGTTTACCGTGTCGGATAACGTCGATCCGAAACAAGAGCCGATCCTTAACGGCGATAGCACCAACGATCCGACGCCAACCCTGACGGGCACCGCAGAATTTGGCGCTATCGTGACCATCTATAATGGAACGACGGTGCTTGGTACCGCAAAGGCATCACCGACTGACGGTCGCTGGAGCTTTACGCCGACGGTTGACCTGAAAGATGGGGAATACAATCTGACGGCGACGGCGACGGATGCTGCCGGTAACGTCGGCCCGGCATCGTCACCGGCCTTTACGCTGTTTATCGACACGGTGCCACCAGATAATATTACTAACCTGACGGTGAGTGATAACGTTTCGCCAGTCATCGCACTACTGAACAGCGGCGACAGCACCAACGACAGCACGCCAACCTTTAGCGGGCACGCCGAAGCAGGCACCACGGTGACGTTCTATAACAACGGCACTCAGCTGTTGGGCACTGCTGTCGCCGATGGCAACGGGGTATGGATTTTTGAGCCAACTCTGGGCAATGGCGATTACAGCATCACCACAACCGTTACCGATAAAGCGGGTAACGTTAGCACCAGTATTTCTCCGGCCTTTGAACTGAAGGTTGATACCGATAGGCCGCAGCCTATCGGTAGCTTTGTGGTCACTGATAGCGTGACGCCAGTGACCACTAATGTGGGTAATGGCGGCGCCACCAACGATACCCTTCCGGTGATCCGCGGTACCGCCGAGCCGAACAGCAATGTGATTCTTTTCGACAACGATAAATGGGTTGCGACCATTGAGGTCAACGGCGCCGGGGACTGGAGCTACCAGCCGACGACGGCTTTGACTCAGGGCTCGCACAGCTACACCACCATCGTGGAGGATGCGGCGGGCAACCAGAGCGATGCTTCCGATCCGTACGTCATTATCGTCGACAGTATTGCGCCTGATGCCGTAACCGGGCTGCTGGTGAGCGATAACGCTTCTCCGGCCACCGGGCCACTGGCTGACGGTGCCAGCACCAACGATACGACGCCGGTCTTTAGCGGTCATGCGGAAGCCGGGACCACTGTCGCCCTCTATGAAGGGGCGACACTACTGGGTGAAGTGTTGGTTGGGCCGACCGGGGAGTGGCGCATTGAATCAGAGGCCATAACGGGTGAAGGAGAGCACACGCTAACGGTTGTTGTGACCGATGCGGCAGGTAACGTCTCGACGAATAACCCGGTGTTCACGCTGAACATTGACACGCTTGCACCAGCCGCTGTCAGCACGATAACCGCCACGGACAACGTGGCTCCGCAAACGGGAGCCATTACTAATGGCTTTACCAACGATACTACGCCAACCTTTAGCGGGACCGCGGAGAAAGGGAGTACGGTTACCGTTTATGATGGCAGTACGCAGCTGGGCACCACCACTGCATCAACGATTGATGGTAGCTGGAGTTTTACTCCAACTACGCCGCTGGATGAAAAAACTTACGCTATCAAGGCGACGGCGACCGATGCAGCAGGCAATGAAGGACCTGCCTCGCCAGTTTTCAGTCTGACCGTCGATACCACCGCGCCGGGGCCGGTGACCGACCTCGCTATCAACGGCAGTAAGACTATTGGTATCACCAATGATGACACGCTAACCCTGAGCGGTACGGCAGAGAAAGGCAGCACCGTGACGATTTATAACGGTTCAACGCCTGTGGCTACCGTTACCGCCTCGGATACTGATGGTTCCTGGAGCCTGACCACCGACGAACTGACAGACGCGACCTATAACTTTATCACCACCGTCACCGATAAAGCCGGCAATGTCGGCTCGCCATCAGCATCGTTTACGGTAACTGTCGATACGAAAGAGCCTGATAAACCGGGGAATATCACCGCTTCTGACAACGTTCCTCTGTATGAAGGAACAATCACCAGTGGACTGACTAACGACCGAACACCCACTTTGAGCGGAGTGGTGGAACCGAATGCGCTGGTGACGATTTATCAAGGGAGCAATGTGCTTGGAACGGTATCCGCTGATGCGGCAGGCAAGTGGAGCTATACCGTACCTTCAATTGATACTGATGGGACTTATACCTTCCACGTCACAGCCACTGATACGGCAGGAAATGTCAGTGTGAATTCTGAGGACCTGGTTCTGAGAATTGACGGTACCGCGCCGCTGGGTATCGCTGTGTTGGTGGTGACGCAAGATTCTGCTGGGCTGATACCTGTTGTTGGTGATAATAATCGACCGTACTTTAGCAGCGTGGCTCTGACTGATGAGGTCGGTTCGACGGTGAATATTTACGACAATGGAAAACTGATAGGCAGCACGACCATTGATGCGTTTGGAGCCTGGAGTTTCAGACCCGATGCGCCGCTGGCTGATGGTGAACATAAGTTCACCACAAAAGTCGTTGACCAGGCGGGTAACGAAAGCCCACTCATCGTTGGGGTGACGCTAAACATTGACACCCACTTGCTGAACGGTGGTATTACCGACCTGGTGGTAAGCGATAATATCGGTCCAATTCAGGGGGCTATCACTAGTGGTGGAGTAACTGATGATAGCCAGCCGACCTTTACCGGTAAAGCGCCGGTGGGTAGCACTATTGCCTTCTACGATAACACCAATCTTGTCACGCCTATTGGTACAGCAACCGTTGATTCTGGTGGAAACTGGACATTTACACCGACCGTGGCGCTAGGCGATGGTGTGCATCTTATTTCGGCTGTTGTCAGGAATCCGCTCCCACTCACCGGGATTACACCGCTGTTCCAGTTCACCGTCGATACCAAATTGCCGGACAAAATTACCGACGTGGTTGTCACCGATGATGTCACCCCGGGAGTAGGGCCCATCACCAGCGGCGATACCACTAATGACAGGACTCCGACCTTCAGTGGTATAGAGCCGCAAGAAGTGGGTAGCACCGTTATCATCACCGAAGGCTCTACTGAAATTGGCCGGGCGACGGTTGGGGCGCTGGGGGTATGGTCTATCACGCCAACCACGCCGCTGGGCGATGGTCCGCATAGTTTTGTTATTAAGATGGTGGATTTGGCGGGGAATGAAAGCCCGGTGACCGTCTTTAATCTGACAATCGACACCACGCCGCCGGCTCAGATTACCGCCTTTACCGTATCTGACGACGCGCTACCTGTTATCGCCAATATCGCCCAGAATGGCTTCACCAACGATACCACGCCGACACTAAACGGTGCGGCGGGTAGCGCGGAGGCTGGCAGCACGATTCGGGTCTATGACGGCATTGTTCTGCTGGGTTCCACTACCGCGCAGGCAGACGGTTCATGGACGTTCGAAACACCGACTCTGCTGAACGGTCGCCATAGTTTGACGGTTACCGCGACCGATGCGCTTGGCAACGTGAGTCTGGCTTCCCCAGCCTTCAACTTCACGGTGGATACCGTGGCACCCACGCCAATTCTGGCGCTGACGGTTTCGAACAACGTGGATTCTCCGGCGCTGGCGAACGGTGCGATCACCAATGACAATACACCGATTATCAGCGGCAGAGCCGAAGCGAACAGTTCAGTTAGTGTGTACAACGGCACGACGCTGGTCGGGACAACAACGGCAGACAGCAGCGGCAACTGGAGCCTTGCACCATCCACGCTGGGAGATGGCACTTATTCTCTGACAGCAACCGCCACCGATGCGGCGGGCAACGTTAGCCTGCCGTCTCCAGCCTTTACTCTGAATATCGACACCGCAGCACCCGCGACACCGGGTGTGTTTACCTTAACCGACAACACCGCGCCGATAACAGGAAATGTTACTGAGGGCAGCGCCATCAACGATACCCGCCCGGTTCTCAGGGGGGCTGCCGGGAGCGTAGAGGGCAATGCGCTAGTCTCGGTTTACGATGGAACGACTCTGCTGGGCACTACCCGGGCGGAGGCCAATGGTTCATGGACCTTTACGCCACTGACTGCGTTGGGTAATACCTCCCACGCGCTGTCGATCACTGCGACTGACGCGGCGGGTAACGTTAGCGCGAACTCACCTGCGTTTAACGTCACGGTGGATACTGTCGCTCCGGCAATCCCGAGCGCGATTACCGTCAACGACAATGTCGGCCCGATTACCGGAAACCTGACCAATAACGGCGTAACGGATGATACTCTGCCGCAACTGAGCGGCACCGTAGAACCAGGCGCGACGGTGAAAGTCTACGATAACGGCGTTCTGTTGACCACAACGCCGATCGTTTCCGATAGCACAACAGGACAGTGGACATTCCAGATCTCGACGGCACTGACGCAGGGGGCGCACAGCTTTACCGTGACGGCGACCGATGCCGCCGGTAACGTCAGCCTGCCGTCGCCTGTCTTCGCGGTAACGGTGGATACCACCGCACCGCCGCCGATTAGCAATTTTACCGTCACCGACGATGTATCACCGGTGATTGGTACGCTCACGAGCGGCAGTGCGACCAACGATAACCGACCAACGATTTCCGGCACCGGCGCGACGCCGGGTGCGACGGTCATCATCATGGACGGTACAAACGAGATAGGCCGGACTGAGGTGAATGCCCTGGGCGGCTGGTCATTTACCCCGGCAGCGACCGCGCCGCTGGCGGAAGGGCCGCATAGCCTGACGCTGCTGGTGTCGGATGCGGCGGGTAATACCAGCGCGGCGACGTCGGCCTTCACCCTGACGGTGGATACGGTCACACCAGCGGTGGGGGCACTGCCGATTGTCAGCGATAACGCAGGCGCAGTCACTGGCGATTTGGTGAGCGGCGCGCTGTCTGACGACAACACGCCGACGCTGCATGGTACGGTAGAGCCGAATGCCTTCGTCAATATCTATGACGGCAGCACGCTGCTGGCGACGGTACAGGCGAACGGTTCCGGTGCGTGGACCTTCACACCGTCCACACAGTCGGCGCTGAGTGATGGTATCCACCGCTTCAGCACGACGATCAGCGATGCGGCGGGTAACGTCAGCGGCGCGTCTCCGGTCTTTACCTTGAATATCGACACCACGGCTCCGGTGGCGGCGACCAATATTACGGTTACCGACAACGTAGGCCCTGTCACCGGGCTGGTGGCGAACGGCGGGGCAACCAATGACAATATGCCAACGCTTAACGGAACGGCGGAAGCGAATAGTACGGTGACTATTTATAACGGTAACACGGTACTCGGGACGACTCTGGCTGGTGCGACCGGCGCGTGGAGTTTCACCCCTGACGCGCTGACTGACGGCACCTACACGCTGTCCACCACCGTGACAGACCAGGTCGGCAACGTTGGGCCGCGTTCACCGGACTTTGTACTGACCGTGGATACGGTGGCGCCAGCAACCATGGGGGCGCTGACGGTCACCGACGATGTCGCCCCGGGTACCAGTACGATTGGCAACAATGGTCGCAGCAACGACAACCTTCCCGCCATTAGCGGCGTCTCGGAAGCCGGGGCCACCATCACGGTTTACGACGGCACGAAGGTTCTGGGAACCACCACGGCGGTGGCTGGCGGCGCGTGGAGCTTCACGCCGACGGTTGCGCTGGCGGATGGTGTCCACACCTTTACGGCCATCGCGACCGATGCGGCGGGCAACGTCAGCGGGACTTCGCCAGTGTTCACCCTGAATATCGATACCGTAGCGCCCGGGGCGATTACCGGCCTGACGGTGACCGATGACGTGGCGCCAGATCTGGGCAACCTGACCTCTGGCAGCATCACCAACGATACACGACCGACCTTTACCGGCGTCGCGGAAGCTAACAGCACGGTGAATATTTATGACGGTGGGACGTTTGTCATCTCGGTCACCGCCGGAGCGAATGGTCAGTGGACCTGGACGCCGACGGCCGCGCTGACCAGCACCACCCATAGCTTCACCTTCAGCGCCAGCGATGCGGCAGGCAACGAAGGACCGAAGACGCCTGCGTTTACCCTGACCATCGATCCGACGATTGGTACACAAATACTGAGTGCGGTGAACGATGAAGCCGGGCTATCGTTAACGACCTCGATCCAGCAGATCACCGCGCCGACTAACTCTACGGCGCAGAACCTGAATGTGCTGAATCTGGGCGTTGGTGACCTGCTGACGGTTAACCTGATCCAGGCCAACCAGTTGCCAACTTTCCATGTTGATGAAGGCGCGTCCCGCGCGCTCTCGCTACAGGCCAGCGCGGTAGGGGTGACACTGCTGTCGACCTTCGATCTGTATATTTACAAGTCCAATGGCGACGGTACCTACAGTATGTACCAGCGTTATGACGACTTCTTGCGGGTACTGGCATTGGCGAGTATCTCGGCCTCGCGCAATGTCACGTTGCCAGCGGGTGATTACGCGTTACTGCTGCGGGCGGATGACGGTCTGTCGCTGTTGACGGGTAGCCAACTTAAAGTGACATCGGACGTGACTACTGGCGTATTTGTCGATACGGCTAGCGGCACCACTACCGGTAACGTGATGACCGGTGTTGGTGGCGGTGGGGTAGATAGTACGCCGAAAGACACGGTAGTCAGCGGGGTTAGCATTGGATCGTCAAGTAACTTTACGGCGGTTAGCGGTAATACCGTGATCTCCGGAACTTACGGCACGCTGACCATTAACGCCCAGGGTGACTACACCTATACCTTGAAAGCCGGGCTATCGCCATACAGTATCACCGGGCCGGATGTTTTTAACTATCAGATCAAAGCGCCGAATGGCTCGATCAGCAGCGCGAAACTGACTATTGATCTCAACCTGCCGAACCTGCATGCGAATAGCGATGTGGTGACGCTGGAAGTGGATCCGATACCGGCAGATGTGACGACACCGGGGGTGACGAGTTCCTCGCTTATCCTGGCCAACGTCAGTTTGGGTGATTCAGGGTCGATTCTGGGACTTAATCTCGACCTCACAAAACAGTTGCAGATTGATGTGGGCGCTAACTCAACGCGCACCTTTACTCTCGACGGAACCGCTGCCGGGCTGGCTATTGGGGCGACGTTTGACCTCTATATCTACAAATACAACACAACCACCGGGCAGTACGTGCAGGACCAGTTCTTCAATAACTGGATCAGCGCCCCGCTGCTGGTGGGCTCGACCACCGATACCTTTACCCTGGGGACCGGGCACTACCTGTTCCTGCTAAAAGCGGATGGCCTAATCGCTGCAGGAACCGTTGCCACCCTGAAGACCAGCAAAGATGTCACTCACACCTACCAGGCGGCGGTCGAGTCAGTCACGGGTAACGTCATTACCGGGGCAGGCAACACCAGCGGCGGCGTAGATGTGGCGCCAGCAGGCACGGTTGTCAGCAACGTGAATGGTCAGACGATTGCCGCCACGGGCAATACCACGATTGTCGGTCAGTACGGCAACCTGGTTATCAACGCACAGGGCGTTTACACCTATACCCTGAAAACGGGTCAGCCAGCGACCGCGTTGGGGCAGGAGACCTTTACCTACGCTATTCGCAATGGCACGTCGGTGAGTACCGCCACGTTGACTATTTCGCTGCCGCCGGTCGGTTCAGCGGTGACCGCGCAGTCAATGATGTTGACCAGTGCGCTACTGGCAGACGAAAGCGTGGTGCAGGAGACAACCCTGATGCACGCCTCGGTGCAAAGCACAGCAGTTCAGGAGACGGCTAGCGAAACCCTCATGCATACGGCCTTGGTGCTGGAGTTTACGGCGCTGCCGACTGCCAGCGGTAAAGCGGATTATCAGATCCTCGACGATCAAGGACATCTGATAGCCAGCGGCACGCTGACCACCGATGCGACGACGCTGACCGCCAGCATCCCACTGGATAACACGGTATCGTCCGGCGGTCCGTATAACGTCGTGCTGCTCGATAACGCAGGCAACACCCTGAACAGCGAATTCAGCACGATTCTTACCAGCGTCGCCGTAACGCCGGAAGCCGCCGCCGCGGGCGTTACCGCCGAAGGGCAGATCGCCGAAATTGCGTCCGGCGCGCTGTGGGCCAGCATTACCCTCAGCAACGAGAGCGGCCAGCAGATTAGCGAAGTCGCAGGCAGTACGCAGTCGCAAACCCTGGAAGGACTGTACGGTACGCTGACGCTGCACGCGGACGGCAGCTACAGCTATACCCTGCGTGAAGGGGTTAGCGTGGTCGACCTGACCCAACGCGAGCAGTTCGACTACACCCTCAAGGCCCCGGACGGCACACTCAGTCACGGCAGCCTGACCATTGATCTGCATCCGCATGTCGAAGGCAGCGACAAGAACGATGCCGCCACAAGTAGCGCATATGACGATACCTATACGCTTGGCGGCGGGGGGGATACGGTGATCTTTAATCTGCTCGATAGCCACGATGCCACCGGCGGTAACGGTCATAACAATCACTGGACAGATTTCTCAGTTAGTGACGGCGATCATATAGATATCAGCAAGCTACTGACGGACTGGAGTGGTAAATCTGAAGATCTCGGCCAATATTTATCTATAGAGCACACGGCATCGGGAGACACGGTGGTGTCCATTGACCGTGACGGTGCCGGGACACAGTATCAATCGACACAACTTATCACTCTGGAGGGCGTGCAGCCGACGCTCGAAGAACTGTTACATCAGGATTCATCGGCAAGCCACGGATAGCCTTCTGCAAGGCGACAGGCCCGAAAGAGTACCTCGCGAGCCGTTAGCCCGTCGCCAGGCGGGTTAACGGTCTTCGCATCAGGACGGCATCACCTCAGGAGCTGTACCCTCCGACCCGCTTATTTCCCTATGGAAGGGACATCGCTGCGGGGCGGATATTCATCAATAGTCATCAAAAAATATAAACGGCCACTTAGGTCAACATATTGATTATATTGGGGATGTTGTATGGGGAAACGCAGCGGTAAAGTTAAGATATTTTTTTGGTTAACGGTGTGCATCCAGCCGCTGCTGCTGCCCGATGCCGGGGCGGCGTGGGGGCGTTCAGATAGCGACATCGCCAGGCAGATCAATCCGCAAAACATTGCCGCTGACGATGAATTGCCCAATCTCAGGGGGCGCGACCCGGGCCTTGCCGCCAGCGCAAAGCCTCCCGCCAATTTAACCATCAATCAGGCGGTACAGCGCGCCGTACAGTGGTATCCCGATATTGGTACTGAGGCCGGCAAACTGTTCAGCACCGCGCAAAAGATTGATGTCGCCCGCGCCAAATACTACCCGCAAATCAGCGGTGGCCTGAATAATGGCGTGACCAACAGCTATTCCAACCACGGCAACGTTCCCTCGGTCGTGCTGTCGCTGTCCCAGATGCTCTACGACTTTGGTCTGACCGACAGCGCGGTGCGGGAAGCCAACGCGGCGGTGGCCGCTCAGCAGGCTGTCGTACTGCTGAGCATTGATAAAGTCGCCCACGATACCGCCGCGGCGTTGGTTCAGGTGCAGGGCTATCAGGAGCTGGTGGCGATCGCCGAAGAACAGCTGCGCTCGTTACAACAGCTAGGCAAGCTCGCCAACGAACGCAACAGCGAAGGGGCCAGCTCGCTTTCTGACGTGGTGCAAACCGATGCGCGTATTGAAGGCGCACGGGCGACGCTTGCGCAGTATCAGGCCAATCTCGAACGCTGGCGCGCCACGCTGTCGACCTATCTGGGCTGGAATAAGATTGATGTGGTGAGTAACGAATTTCCGCAAACGCTGGGTAAATCCTGCGGCGTGGCGACAGTGGACGACCAGCTCGTACCGTCGGTGCTGGAAGCGCGCGCGCGGGTAAACCAGGCGGCGGCCCAACTGGCGGGGGCGGAAGCGCAGATGAAGCCGACCATCTCGCTGGAGTCAGACGTGACCCGCTATCTTAACGATCGCTACGCCAACAGCGAACAGCTGGATCGTACCCAATATTCGGCCTATGTGCGGGTGAAAATGCCGATTTATCAGGGCGGCGGGCTGACCGCCAATCGCGATGCCGCGCAGTACAGTCTTGATGCCGCGACCACGGCGGTACGTAGCGCCCAGCTGCAGGTTCGACAGCAGCTTAGCGCCGCGCAGAACGCGTCGGTCAGCCTCCAGCAGGCGCTGCAAATCCAGGCTCGCCAGCAGATTCTGACGCAAAAGACCCGTGAACTGTATCAGCAGCAGTACCTCGACCTCGGATCGCGCCCGTTTCTGGATGTGCTGAACGCTGAGCAGGAAGTTTATCAGGCGCGCTTTACACAGCAGGAAACCGAAAGCCAGCTGCGTACCCTCCAGCTTGATTGTCTGTACAACACCGGGCGAACCCGCCAGCAGTTTACGCTCAATAATCAGTCCATTCAGGGCGTGGAGATTCAACCATGACGGGAAAAGCCCGGATTGCCGAACAGGAAACGCTGGAAGCCCACGCGCTCAACGACTGGATTACCGTTATCAGCCAGGTGGCGACGCACTATCGCTTGCCGTTTTCACCCGGTGGGCTGCAGGCGATGGCTCGTTGGCAGTTGGCTAAACCGTTGAGCGTGGCGCTCAATAATATGGCGCGCCACGTTGGGTTGACGGCACGGCGGCTGCACGAAAAAAAGGACGATGTTTCCGGCTGGCGTTTGCCGCTGGTGGTACAGCTTAAAACGGGGCAAATAGGCATCATTCACAGCTTTGACGGTAACGCCAGCGTCGGCATTAGCTTTCCCCGTGACGCCAGCCTGATAGCCAGCCAGCCGCTGCCTGAACTGCTTGAGATGATACAGGTCGTGGTGGCGTTTCGTCCGGCGGCGATGGCGCGCGATAGCCGGACTGAGGAGTATCTGGCTGATTTTAACCCCGGCTGGTTACGTCAGCTGGCAATGACCAAAATGAAACCCTACTGGCACGTGATGCTGGCTTCGCTGGTTATCAACGTCCTTTCGATGGCCGGGATCCTTTTTTCGATGCAGGTCTACGACCGGGTTATTCCCGCCCAGTCTTACCCAACGCTATACGTGCTGTTTATTGGCGTGCTGATTGCCGCGTTTTTTGGTCTGGCGATGCGGCTGATGCGCAGCCACGTGAGCGACATTCTCGGTAAACAGGCCGACATGCGCATCTCAGATCGGGTGTTTGGCCATGCGCTGCGGCTGCGCACGCACGTGGTACCGCGATCTACCGGCAGCTTTATCTCCCAACTACGAGAGTTGGAATCGATTCGTGAAATGGTCACCTCGACCACGGTTTCGGTGATCGCCGATCTGCCGTTCTTTTTTCTGTTTTTACTGGTCATGGCGATCATCGCGCCGCAGCTGGCATGGATCCCGCCGGTGGCGGCGCTGATCATGATCGCGCCAGGTATTCTGCTACAGAAGAAACTGGCCGACCTGGCGCAGGAGAACGTGAAAGAGTCGACCCTGCGTAATGCCGTGCTGGTTGAAAGCGTGCAGGGGCTGGAGGATATCAAGCTGATGCAGGCTGAAAATCGCTTCCTGCAACAGTGGAACAGCTATATCCGCATTACCGCCCAAACCGGGATGAAAAGCCGACGGCTCACGCAAGGGCTCCTGGCCTGGGGTAACACAATCCAGGGGCTGGTGTACGCGGTGGTAATCGTCGTGGGCGCGCCGCTGGTCATCGATGGCGACATTACCACCGGGGCGATTGTTGCTGCCTCACAGTTGTCGTCACGCATGATTGCCCCAATGGCGGCATTGTGCGGGGTGCTGGCCCGTTGGCAGCAGGCCAAAGCGGCAAAGGGCGGCATCGACAGCATTATGCAGTTGCCGGTGGAAAACGGGGGGGATTCACAGCGGCTGCATCGTGAAGTGCTGCACGGCAATTACCACTTTGCCGATACTGCGTTTCGCTATCGCCAGGACTCGCCCATCGTCCCGCTGCGGGTCGCAAAATTAGATATTAGCGCCGGGGAACGCATCGCCGTGCTGGGACGCAACGGTGCCGGGAAATCGACCTTTCTACAGGCGCTCATCGGCGGCGTGCCGTTGGAACAGGGCGAGCTGCGGCTCGACTCCCTGAGTCTGCCGCATATCGATGTGGCCGATCTACGGCGTAATACCGGGCTGATGACGCAAAATGCCAGGTTATTTCACGGTTCGCTGCGCGACAACCTGACGCTGGGCGCGCCGCAGGCACGCGATGACGAAATCTTTGCGGCGCTGGAGATGTGCGGCGCGGATGTGTTAGTCAGCAAATTGCCCCACGGGCTGGATCATGTGGTCATGGAGGGCGGGCTCGGTCTGTCCGGCGGCCAGCGGCAATCGATCCTGCTGGCGCGTCTGATGTTACGCGATCCCAATATCGTGCTGCTGGACGAACCGACCGCCTCGCTGGATGAACACACCGAGCGTGACTTTCTTGACCGTCTCAGCCACTGGCTGGCGGGCCGGACCTTGATTATCGCCACTCATCGCAGCGCGGTGCTCTCCGTGGTCGACCGCGTGCTGGTACTCAAGGACGGCGCGCTGGTGATGGATATGCCGAAAGAGAAGGCGATGGCGCGCAGAAACGCCGAGGCAGCGGAGGTGAACGATGAAAGACGACCAGCCTGAGACCGACATTGCGCTTGCAGAACAGGCTCCGATACCGACACCGGCGAATGCCCAGCCGCTGAACTGGAACGGCGATCATGGTGAAAACGATCTGGATAACGAGAGCCTGGCGCGTTCCGGGCGAATCGTGACCTTATGCGGCGCGCTATTACTGGTGGCCTGGGGATGGGCGTCATTTAGCACGTTGGATGAGGTTTCAACCGGGACCGGCAAAGTGATCCCCAGCTCGCGCGAGCAGGTGCTGCAATCGCTGGACGGCGGCATTCTGGTGGCGCTGAATGTCCGCGAAGGGCAGCGAGTTGAAGCGGGGGAAGTGGTCGCTCGTCTTGACCCAACGCGTTCACAGTCTAACGTCGGTGAGAGCGTGGCGCGCTATCAGGCAGCGCTCGCGGCCAGCGCGCGTCTGTCTGCCGAAGTGAACGAGTTACCGCTGACTTTCCCGCCTGCGCTCAACGATGCGCCGCAACTGGTGGCCTCCGAAACCCGGTTGTACAACCTGCGCCGGAGCCAATTCTCCGACTCAAAGGCAAGGGTGGCTGATTCACTGTCGGCGGTGGATCGTGAACTGGCGATAACCCGTCGCCTGGCGAAAACCGGTGCGGCCAGCAACGTGGAAGTGCTCCGTCTTGAGCGCCAGCGTTCCGATCTTCAGCTCAAAATTCTCGACCTGCGTTCGCAGTACCTGGTTCAGGCTCGCGAAGAACTGGCTAAAGCCACCGCCGAGGCGGCTTCGCTGGCCGAGATTATTCGTGGCCGTACCGACAGCGTCACGCGTATGACGGTGCGCTCGCCGGTGAAAGGTATTGTCAAAAAAATCAAGGTCAATACTTTGGGCGGCGTGATCCCACCCAACGGCGAATTGATGGAAATTGTGCCGCGCGATGACCATCTGCTGATTGAAACGCGCCTGTCGCCCCGCGATATTGCCTTTATCCATCCGGACCAGTCGGCGCTGGTGAAGATAACGGCCTATGATTATGCCATTTACGGCAGTCTGAAAGGGGTGGTAGACAGTATTTCGCCCGATACCATTCAGGATGAGGCTAAGCCTGAAGTCTATTATTATCGCGTGTTTATCCGTACTGAGAATGATTATCTGCAAAATAAAGCCGGGAAACGCTTCAATATTGTCCCAGGGATGATTGCTAACGTTGATATTAAAACTGGCGAGAAGACGGTTATGGATTATCTGGTAAAGCCGTTCAACAAGGTGAAAGAGGCACTCAGAGAGCGGTAAGCTATTACAGCGATGGCCGATGGCTATCCAAAAATAAACAAAAAAACGATTATCAGCGTCGAGTAAAAAACCTATTGTAGCGCCACTTTGCATCCAACCCGTCGATTGATGGGACGCTAATAATAGGAAAATTATGAAGAAGACGCTGATCACTTTAATTATTGCGAATGCGCTGACCGCCACCACCGCTTTTGCAGCGGCAGATGCTGGCACCTGGTATACCGGCGGGAAACTGGGTTGGTCGCATTATTTTGACACCAGCACCACGCCACGCGCCAATGTCGGTTATGACAGCGATAATGTTGGCGGCGGTGTATTCACCGGCTACCAGATTAATCCCTGGCTGGCGGTTGAAGGCGGCTACGATTATTTAGGTAATATGCAGATCAACGGTAAAAACGGTGCCTCAGGTTCACAGATGAAGAGCCAGGGTTTGCAGCTGTCGCTGAAAGCCAGCTACGGTTTAACCGACAGCTGGGATCTGTATGGCCGCGCTGGGGCAATGGGCTATCGTGCGGAGTCGGATATTCAGGGTCATAACCGCTTTGAAACCGGCGTTCGTCCGCTGGTCGCCGTGGGCACCGAGTATGCCTTTAATAAAAACTGGGCGGGCCGCCTGGAGTATCAGTGGGTTAGCAATGTGGGTAACGAAAATCAGATTGGCGTCAGCAGCGACATCAGTTCCGTTACCGCTGGCATCTCTTATCGTTTCGGCCAGCACGACGATACGCCAGCCGTGGCGCCGATTGCCGCCCCGGCGCCACAGCCCGCGCCGCAGCGTTTTAATCTGAAATCTGACGTGATGTTTGGCTATGACTCCGCCGCGTTAACCTCCGAGGGGAAAGCGGCCATCGCGCAGCTGTATCAAAATCCGGGCCTACAGCCAGCCTCTGCGAAGGCTACCGTGGTGATTGGCTACAGCGATCGCCTTGGTGCAGCGGACTATAACCAGCAGCTGTCAGCGCAGCGCGCGCAGGCGGTGGCGGATGAACTGGTGGCGTTAGGTATGCCCGCGGCCAACATTCGCGCGGAAGGTCGTGGCGCCAGTGACTCGGTGACCGGTTCTCAGTGTGACAGCCAGTCGGGAGCGCAGTTGATTAGCTGCCTGGCGCCGGACCGTCATGTTGTGATTGAGATAACCGATAAGCACTAATAACAACAGCCAAAAAGCCTCCTCATATCGCTATGAGGAGGCTTTTTTTATTCATAGATGATGGTATTTAACGAGTCTCTCAACTGTCTTAAACCTGAAATATTGCGCTCTTCCAGGTAGTAGTTATTAATCAGTTTAATTTTATCCAGTTTGCTCAGGGAAGTATAAACCCGATATGTCTGGCTTCTGCTGTCAAACATATCTTGAATATTAACATCCTGTAAAAACGCTTGTTTCAAATAGAAAGAAAGGTCGTCGAGAGTACATCTGTTGTCATAATGTAAATAGCTAAAGCTGATTCTGTTTGCCGGAAATTCTTGCGGTTGATTTTGAACGATGGGCACCTGGAGTAAATCAATCGTTCGCAACAGGCTATGGCCTGACTTCTTTCGTGGGATAAGCGCGCCGGAGAGTATGAGTTTGTGGAGTTTTCGCATCGTATTACCTTTATTGCTACAATGCGCTATTTATTATCATTGATGCGTAATGGCTTCGAGTCTTTTATTGTTTATAAAAAAATAACGTCGTAATTTTATACTTTTGGGAATAGGCNTGAATTTCTTCTGAAATAAGAAAAGATGTGGGGAGCATTTCCCCATGATTATCTTGCCTGGTGCGTCTGGAGTATCAACTGATTTAACGAGCGAACGACACGCGGTTTCTCCCGGCCTTTTTGGCTTTGTAGAGTTCCTTATCGGCATGTTCCGTTAATGTCTCCAGAGAATCTTGCGCTGACCATTGCGCGACACCAAAGCTGGCGGTCAGATAAGCCGAAATTTGTGATCCCTTATGCGGGATTTTTGCTGCGGAAATAGCGTTGCGGATACGTTCTGCAATATTGACGGCATCGTCTGCATGATGGCAACGGGCCAGGATAACAAACTCCTCGCCGCCAAAACGAAAGGCGGTATCTGAAGACTGACGCAAGGACTGGCTAATGCATTTCGCCGTATTGATTAAGCAGGCATCACCCGCTATATGGCCGTACAGATCGTTGTACTGTTTGAAAAAATCAATATCCATAATGATCATGAAAAGCTTCTCATCGGATAAAGAGAGCCGTTTCGCGTGGTCGGCGAAATGAACAGCCAGGCTGCCTTTATTAAACAACCCTGTTAATGCGTCACGATGTGCCAGGCGGGTGAGCTTCTTGATTAATAGATTTTTTGCGTACTCGCTTCTTTGGGTACGCAGATACCATTCCAGCAGAATGTAGCGTGCGGTGATCACGACGATAAAAATAATAATGGAGCCTGCAATTTGCAGCATATTGAATTTCTCAAATGTCGCAAACTCGCTCAATAACATGGAAGTGGCGATAGGAATACTGAATAACAACAGTATCTTACCAGAAATGTAAAATGATATGGTCGCCGGGAGCAGTATGATGATCAGCAGTGAGAGCGACAGCGCCGGCGTGTTGTTCTGCTTCACCATCAGGTAAAACATACCGGCCCACAACAGGCCTAAAGTCAGCACATGGAGCGGCAGTATCGTCGCCAGTTGCTCGCGGTGAATGACCTGCCTGAGTACTAGCCCGATGACGGAGAAAAATATCGTCGCCAGACACAGAGAGTTGAGCGTATCGCTGGCGATAAAATGAATATTGTTGAGCAAATTGCTGGCGAGCAGCCACAGACAGAACACGACGTTCAGCGTAAGAAACCAGATATAGCCCCATGAGTTAACGATGTCGAGGTTTTGCTTATCCCCTGAAAGGGTTTTCGTCATGTTCCGTTCTCTACCTGGATAAGGGGACTTATTGAATTATAGAAATATAAACATCTTACTGCGTAATCGCTACC
>NZ_JANEWH010000085.1:0-21873 GCF_028069715.1 Kluyvera sp. Awk 3
TCATAATATTACACACGGGCAATAATCTTATTTATCCAATTTTCGCCATCTCATTGCTTGTTAGTTTAACGCAACAAGGTAAAGTAGCACCCATCGGCAAGGGCGCCAGAAGGATTTAGACTCAGGATGAGGGGTCAGGAACGCCAGGAGGCGAAGACCTACGGAATCTGTCAGGATGACCAACGTCTGGAGACGTTACGCAGGGAAAGGGAACAATAACAGGGACTGTTATAGAGCTAACGGATAGACAGGGCGCGTTGTAAGCAAACATGGAATGTAGAACCCGTTAAGGGTGTGAGTCAGGAAAAAAGGCGACAGATTACTCTGTCGCCTTTTTTCTTTGTTTGCTTTCTGCTAGATTCCGGCTCAATTCTATACTGAATAAAACGGCTTAAAAGATCTGACATCATGAAAAAACCAACCTCTGCACCGCGTAGCAAAGCGCCAGGCAAACAGCGTCGTAAAACGCGCGAAGAGCTGAACCAGGAAGCGCGTGACCGTAAACGCGACAAGAAGCACCGTGGCCACGCGCCGGGCAGCCGCGCCAGCGGCAGTGAGGGTGCATCTGGCTCCAATAAACAGAAGCAGCAAAAAGACCCCCGTATTGGTAGTAAAAAACCGATCGCGCTGGGCGTGACTGAGGCGCCGGTCGTCAAGCAGCACAAACCGAAGAGCGAGAAACCTATGCTTTCACCGCAGGCTGAGCTGGATATGCTGGAGACTGATGAGCGCCTGGATGCGCTGCTGGAACGTCTGGAAGAGGGCGAAACCCTGACTGCTGAAGAGCAAGCCTGGGTCGATGCCAAACTGGATCGCATTGATGCACTGATGCAGCAACTCGGCCTCTCTTACGATGATGACGAAGAAGAAGAAGAGGAAGAAGAGGGCAAGGAAGACGTCATGCGTCTGCTGAGAGGCGGAAACTAACGTTTGCACCCGATTGGCCTGCCAGTCCTGCTTATAACCCTTTTGGTTGTATGTTATCTGGGGTGGTTATTCGTTAAACTACGACGGTTGTCGCGGCGTCAAAATTGGCTGCGCAACCGGCTGGCGCTGCGTAATGCGGCCAGGCCGGCAAGCCGTCGTCGTTTTCGACATCATCGCAAGGAGTGAGCATGTCTGTGCAGTTAATTGACTGGGATCTGGCCCTGATCCAGAAATATAACTATTCCGGGCCACGGTATACCTCGTATCCCACGGCGCTGGAATTCTCCGACGCGTTCGGCGAAGCGGAGTTTCTGAGCGCCGTTGCGCGCTATCCTGAGCGGCCCCTGTCGCTGTACATTCATATCCCGTTCTGCCATAAGCTCTGCTATTTCTGCGGTTGCAATAAGATCGTTACCCGCCAGCAGCACAAAGCTGACCAATATCTTGACGTGCTGGAGCAGGAAATCCGCCAGCGCGCGCCGCTGTTTACCGGCCGCCATGTTAGCCAACTGCACTGGGGCGGCGGTACGCCAACCTATCTGAATAAGGCGCAAATTAGCCGCCTGATGACGCTGCTGCGCGAGAATTTTCACTTTGATGCGGACGCAGAGATCTCCATCGAGGTCGACCCACGTGAAATTGAGCTGGAAGTTATCGACCATCTGCGCGCCGAAGGCTTCAACCGCCTGAGCATGGGCGTGCAGGACTTCAATAAAGAGGTACAGCGCCTGGTGAACCGTGAGCAGGATGAAGAATTTATCTTCGCGCTGCTCAATCACGCCCGTGAGATTGGTTTTACGTCGACCAATATTGATTTGATCTACGGTCTGCCGAAGCAAACGCCGGAGAGCTTTGCTTTTACCCTCCAGCGCGTGGCAGAGCTGAATCCGGATCGCCTGAGCGTATTTAACTACGCGCACCTGCCGACGCTCTTCGCCGCTCAGCGCAAAATCAAAGATGCCGACCTGCCTTCGGCGCAGCAGAAGCTGGATATCCTGCAAGAGACCATTAACTCGCTGACGCAAGCGGGCTATCAGTTTATCGGCATGGACCACTTTGCGCGTCCGGATAACGAACTGGCCGTGGCTCAGCGTGAAGGTGTGCTGCACCGCAACTTCCAGGGCTATACCACCCAGGGCGACACCGATCTGCTGGGCATGGGCGTTTCCGCCATCAGCATGATTGGCGATTGCTACGCCCAGAACCAAAAAGAGCTGAAGCTGTACTATCAGCAGGTGGCCGAGCAGGGCAACGCGCTGTGGCGCGGTATTGCGTTAACTCGCGATGATTGCATTCGTCGTGACGTGATTAAGGCGCTGATCTGCAACTTCAGCCTCGATTTCCCGGCAGTGGAAAAACAGTGGGATCTGAACTTCAGCGACTACTTTGCCGAGGACCTCGCGCTGCTGGCTCCGCTGGCAAAAGATGGGCTGGTGGATGTGGATGAGAAGGGCATTCAGGTGACCGCCAAAGGCCGTTTGTTGATTCGCAACATCTGTATGTGCTTCGACGCCTATCTGCGTCAGAAAGCGCGTATGCAGCAGTTCTCGCGGGTTATTTAAAGACGACACGATGGCGCTACGCTTACCGGGCCTACAAATCGACGGTAGGCCGGATAAGCGCAAGCGCCATCCGGCTTAGCTGAACAGCCCAACCAGCGCCGCACACAGCACTGCGGCCATCGCTGTTTGCGGCGAGTGGCTGGCAGCACCGCTCGACGCCAGATTAATTAATGATTCAAGCATGTTTCTTCCCCCCAGGTAGTTGCGGGCAGAATGATACTTAACTCATCGGAACAGTAAAGTATAAAATTGCAGCAACTTGCGCGAATCGAGCAATTTTTACACTTTACTCCGACCTTACTCCATTCCGAGTTCTTTCAGTTTGCGTGTCAGGGTATTACGACCCCAACCCAGCAGGCGCGCAGCTTCCTGTTTATGCCCTTGCGTATGGCGTAGGGCGGTCGTTAGCAGCGTACGCTCCATCTCCGGCTGGGCTTCGGAAAGCAGATTTTGATGACCGGAACGCAGCGCGCGATCGGCCCACTGCGCCAGCAGCGTCGCCCAACTATCCGGTAGCGACGCCGCCGCGGTGCTATCCGGCTGGCTGGCTTCAAACAGTTCGCCCGGCAGATCCTGAATCAGCACCTCTTGCCCGGCGGCCATCACCGTCAGCCAGCGGCAGGTGTTCTCCAGCTGACGCACGTTACCCGGCCAGGCCAGACGCGTTAAAGCGGCTTCGGTTTCCGGGTGCAGCAGCTTGGCTTCAACGCCCAGCTCGCGGGCCGCGACCTGCAGGAAATGATGCGCCAGACGCGGAATATCTTCCCGACGCTCACGTAATGGCGGGAGGTGGACGCGAATCACGTTCAGGCGGTGGAACAGATCCTCACGGAACTTACCTTCCTGTACGCGCTGTTCCAGATTCTGGTGGGTAGCCGCGATGATACGTACGTCGACCTTCACCGGCGCATAGCCGCCGACGCGGTAGAACTGGCCGTCGGCCAGCACACGCAGCAGACGAGTCTGGACATCCATCGGCATATCGCCAATTTCATCGAGGAACAGCGTGCCGCCGTCGGCCTGCTCAAAACGCCCCTGACGGACGGTATTGGCGCCGGTAAAGGCCCCTTTCTCGTGACCAAACAGTTCGGACTCAATCAGGTCTTTGGGGATTGCCGCCATATTCAGCGCGATAAACGGCGCTTTGACGCGCGGGCTGTGGCGGTGCAGGGCGTGAGCGACCAGCTCTTTACCGGTACCGGATTCGCCGTTAATCAGCACGCTGATGGAAGAGCGGGAGAGACGGCCGATAATGCGGAACACGTCCTGCATGGCCGGCGCTTCGCCGATGATATCGGTGGTTGGCCCATCAACCTGCACATTGCGCGGCTGCTGCTGTTCCTGGTAGTGGCTGATAGCGCGTTCAACCAGCGCCACCGCTTCGTCAATATCAAACGGTTTTGGCAGGTAATCGAACGCCCCTTGTTGATAGGCGCTGACAGCGGCATCCAGATCGGAATGTGCCGTCATTATGATGACCGGAAGCATTGGATGGCGTTGCTTGATTTGTGTTAACAGCGCCAGACCATCCATCCCGGGCATACGAATATCGGACATCAGCACGTCAGGGGTTTTGGTCGCCAGCGCATCCAGCACCTCTTTCCCGCCCTCAAACGTTGTGCAAGTCAGCCCTGCGCCAGTGAGTGCGCGTTCAAGCACCCAACGGATGGAGCTATCGTCATCAACGACCCAGACTATCCCTCGTTGCATAAACACACCTTATTTTTTAATTGGCAGGAAAACCGAAAACTCGGTATGGCCTGGCCAACTGGTAAATTCAATTTTGCCGGAGTGCTGATCGATCAGGCTGCGCGCGATCGACAGACCCAGCCCGGTGCCACCTTCGCGGCCGCTGACCATCGGATAAAACAGCGTATCCTGCAAATGTGATGGAATGCCGGGGCCGTTATCTTCGACATCAATTCTGGCGGCCAGGCGGTAGCGAACGCCGTGTAGCGTTAACTGAAACGCGGTGCGGGTACGCAGGACGATTTCGCCCCCTTCAGACCCCAGAGCCTGAAGCGCATTACGCACGATATTAAGAAGAACTTGCTCAATCTGGTCGGGATCATGCGGTAATTCTGGCAAACTTGGGTCGTAGTCGCGTACCAGCGTGACGTTTTCCGGCAGCTCCATCGAAACCAGTTTCACCACGCGCTCAGCCACCTTATGGATGCTCTCGGTGACATGCGTACCGGGATGCTGCGGGCCAAGCAGGCGATCGACCAGATTACGCAGACGGTCGGCCTGTTCAATAATGACGTTGGTATATTCGGTTAGCGCGGGGTCGGGCAGCGCTTTACTCAGCAGCTGTGCCGCACCGCGTAGGCCACCCAGCGGGTTTTTAATCTCATGGGCAAGGCCACGCACCAGATCGCGCGCGGCAATCTGTTGAGCGTGCTGAAGCTGCTCCTGGCTGAGGCGACGCTGATTATCCATTGGCGCCATCTCCAGCAGGATAAAGCCGTCAGGCAGCCGCTGTGCGGTGAGCGAAAGAATATGTGAGCGACCGTCGATAACCAGCGTCACTTCGTTATCGGTGAACCCCTGGCCGGTTTGCAGGCTTTCCTGCATTAAGCCGACGTTGAGCGAGAAATAGCTCAGAAGCTCGGGAAGCGGCGTGCCGAAAAGTTTACGCGCGCTTTGCGCCAACAGCTGCTGTGCCGCAGGGTTTGCGTAGTGAACGGCCAGATCGTCATCGACCAGTAAAATGCTGTTGATTAACGAGTTAAGGATCTGCCCAGCATCGGGCAGCGCGCCTGTTGCCATTTAGCAGTCTCCTGAAAAGGCTTGCACTGTTTTAGTGCAGTATAGCTTTTTACGGATAAAAAGCGCGGGAAATCAGGTTGTTGGTGGAGAAAAAAGCCCATCCTGAGATGGGCTGAAAGTTTCCACGGCAACTCAATTCCCGATTATCGCGCCAGCACCCATCGGCAATGACGCGACATCATCGGGAAAGTACAACTCAAAACGTATTAGACGCTGTAGTACAGCTCGAACTCTACCGGGTGCGGAGTCATGCGAACGCGGTCGTTCTCTTCGGTGCGCAGCGCGATGTAAGCATCGATAGCTTCATCAGTGAATACGCCACCTGCAGTCAGGAACTCGCGGTCTGCATCCAGTGCGTTCAGTGCTTCTTCCAGAGAGCCAGCAACCTGTGGGATCTCTTTCGCTTCTTCCGGCGGCAGGTCGTACAGGTTTTTGTCCATGGCTTCGCCCGGATGGATCTTGTTCTTGATACCGTCAAGGCCAGCCATCAGCAGCGCGGCGAAGCACAGGTACGGGTTAGCTGCCGGGTCCGGGAAGCGTACTTCGATACGACGCGCTTTCGGAGAAGCAACAACCGGAATACGGATGGAGGCAGAACGGTTACGGGCAGAGTAAGCCAGCATAACCGGCGCTTCGTAACCCGGGACCAGACGCTTGTAGGAGTTGGTGGTCGGGTTAGCCAGGGCGTTGATCGCTTTAGCGTGTTTGATAACGCCGCCGATGTAGTACAGCGCCTGCTCAGACAGACCCGCATATTTGTCACCGGAGAACAGGTTTACGCCGTTCTTGGACAGGGACATGTGGCAGTGCATACCGGAACCGTTATCACCGAACATCGGTTTCGGCATGAAGGTCGCGGTTTTACCGAAGCGGTGAGCAACGTTGTGCACCACATATTTGTAGATCTGAATTTCGTCCGCTTTTTTGGTCATGGTGTTGAAGCGGGTTGCAATTTCGTTCTGGCCAGCGGTTGCCACTTCGTGGTGGTGCGCTTCAACAACCAGACCCATTTCTTCCATGATCAGACACATGGTAGAACGGATGTCCTGAGAAGAATCTACCGGAGGAACCGGGAAGTAACCGCCTTTCACGCCAGGACGGTGACCTTTGTTACCACCTTCGTATTTGGTGGAGGAGTTCCATGCGCCTTCGATGTCATCGATAGCGACGTGGGAACCGGAGATGGACGCACCGAAACGGATGTCGTCAAACAGGAAGAATTCTGGCTCTGGCCCGAACAGAACGGTGTCTGCGATGCCGGTCGCGCGCAGGTACTCTTCAGCGCGTTTAGCGATGGAGCGCGGGTCACGGTCGTAGCCCTGCAGGGTGCCTGGTTCCAGGATGTCACAACGAATAATCAGGGTAGACTCTTCAAAGAACGGGTCGATGAGAGCGGTAGATGCGTCCGGCATCAGAACCATGTCAGATTCGTTAATGCCTTTCCAGCCGCCGATAGAGGAGCCGTCAAACATTTTGCCTTCTTCGAAGAATTCGGCATTCACCTGATGGGCAGGAATCGTGACGTGCTGTTCTTTACCTTTAGTATCGGTGAAGCGCAGATCGACAAACTTCACTTCATGTTCATTCAGCATCGTCAAAACGTGTTCAGCGGACATACTTTACATCTCCCGGATTTGTCATTGTCGTCGTCGTGGTAACGAGGTCTTCTATCACTGCTTAAAAATGGCGTTGTTGCCGTGAAAAATATAAAGCGAAATCTGTGCCAACTTTTAAATCACCCCCAAAAGGCGCTATCATGCGCACCATAGTGCAAAAGGGCTGCACCATGATAGCCGTTTTGCACCATTATAGTGCTTACACGCGAGCGTTGAGCACCATATTGGTGCAAATTGTGATTAGGTGCCCTTTTTATGCTCCGTGAAAGCGATCACAAAGAAACTCTGCGATACTTGTTTGCGGAGGATCTCTGTGATCCTGTTTTGTAGTGCGATTAATCCGTGTACAATAACGCGCTATTTCTAATGCCCGAGGCAAAGTTGTGATCGAAAATTTGCGTAACATCGCCATCATTGCTCACGTTGACCATGGTAAAACTACCCTGGTTGATAAGCTGCTGCAGCAATCCGGTACGTTCGACGAGCGTGCTGAAACTCAAGAGCGTGTGATGGACTCCAACGATTTGGAGAAAGAGCGTGGGATTACCATCCTCGCAAAAAACACCGCTATCAAATGGAATGACTACCGTATCAACATCGTTGATACCCCGGGGCACGCCGACTTCGGTGGTGAAGTTGAGCGCGTTATGTCCATGGTTGACTCCGTGCTGCTGGTAGTTGATGCCTTTGATGGCCCGATGCCGCAAACGCGCTTCGTGACCAAAAAAGCATTTGCTCACGGCCTGAAGCCAATTGTTGTCATCAACAAGGTTGACCGTCCGGGCGCGCGTCCTGATTGGGTTGTTGACCAGGTCTTCGACCTGTTCGTTAACCTCGACGCGACCGACGAGCAGCTGGACTTCCCGATCATCTACGCTTCGGCGCTGAACGGTATCGCGGGTCTGGATCACGAAGACATGGCTGAAGACATGACCCCGCTGTATCAGGCGATTGTTGACCATGTACCGGCGCCGGACGTAGATCTTGATGGTCCGCTGCAGATGCAGATCTCCCAGCTGGACTACAACAACTACGTTGGCGTTATCGGTATCGGCCGCATCAAACGCGGTAAAGTGAAACCGAACCAGCAGATCACTATCATCGATAGCGAAGGCAAAACCCGTAACGGTAAAGTCGGTAAAGTGCTGACTCACCTGGGTCTGGAACGTATCGACAGCACCCTCGCGGAAGCGGGCGACATCATCGCCATCACCGGTCTGGGCGAGCTGAACATCTCCGACACCATCTGCGATCCGCAGAACGTCGAAGCGCTGCCGGCACTGTCCGTCGATGAACCGACCGTTTCTATGTTCTTCTGCGTTAACACCTCTCCGTTCTGTGGCAAAGAAGGTAAATTCGTTACCTCTCGTCAGATCCTTGACCGCCTGAACAAAGAGCTGGTGCACAACGTAGCGCTGCGCGTTGAAGAAACCGCTGACGCCGATGCGTTCCGCGTTTCTGGCCGTGGTGAACTGCACCTGTCCGTTCTGATTGAAAACATGCGTCGTGAAGGTTTCGAACTGGCGGTATCCCGTCCGAAAGTTATCTTCCGCGAAATCGATGGCCGCAAACAAGAGCCATACGAGAACGTAACGCTGGACGTCGAAGAGCAGCACCAGGGTTCTGTCATGCAGGCACTGGGCGAGCGTAAAGGCGACCTGAAAAACATGAATCCAGACGGTAAAGGCCGCGTACGTCTCGACTACGTGATCCCAAGCCGTGGTCTGATCGGCTTCCGTTCAGAATTCATGACCATGACTTCCGGTACCGGTCTGCTGTACTCCACCTTCAGCCACTATGACGATATCCGTCAGGGCGAAGTGGGCCAGCGTCAGAACGGCGTACTGATCTCCAACGGCCAGGGTAAAGCAGTTGCGTTCGCACTGTTCAGCCTGCAGGACCGCGGTAAGCTGTTCCTGGGCCACGGCGCAGAAGTTTACGAAGGCCAGATCATCGGTATTCACAGCCGTTCTAACGACCTGACCGTAAACTGCCTGACCGGTAAGAAACTGACCAACATGCGTGCATCCGGTACGGATGAAGCGGTTGTTCTGGTTCCGCCTATCCGCATGACTCTGGAGCAAGCTCTGGAATTCATCGATGATGACGAACTGGTCGAAGTGACTCCGCAGTCTATTCGTATCCGTAAACGTCACCTGACGGAAAACGACCGTCGTCGCGCAATGCGCGGTGCGAAAGAAGAGTAATCTTCTTTTTTCCGTGACCAAAACCCTGCCTTATGGCGGGGTTTTTCTTTTTCTGATAGCGCGCTTTTGTTCATGGTCAAACACCGCCTTTCCCGCTACAGTAAAAATTCCACGGCGTGAACGGAGGCAAAAATGCTCTATATCTTTGATTTAGGTAATGTGATTGTCGACATTGATTTCAACCGTGTTCTGGGAACGTGGAGCGACCTTGCCCGTGTGCCGCTGGCGCAGTTGAAGCAGCGCTTTACTATGGGGGAGGCATTTCACCAGCACGAACGCGGTGAAATATCGGATGAAGCATTTGCGAAAGCGATGTGTCACGACCTGGAACTTCCGCTGAGTTACGAGCAGTTTGCCCACGGCTGGCAGGCGGTGTTTGTCGCACTGCGTCCCGAAGTTATCGATATCATGAAGACGCTACGCGAGCAGGGACACCGGGTGGTAGTACTCTCGAATACCAATGCGCTGCACACGACTTTCTGGCCGGATGAATATCCGCAAATTTATGCTGCCGCTGACCATGTTTACCTCTCGCAGGAGATGGGCATGCGTAAACCAGAGGCCCGTATTTACCAGCGCGTACTTGAACTGGAAGGTTTTTCCGCCGCCGATGCGGTCTTTTTTGACGATAACGCCGATAATATAGAGGGTGCTAGCCGGTTGGGGATAACCAGCGTGCTGGTGACAGGGCGTGAAACCCTACCCGATTATTTTACGAAGACGTTATGCTAAAAACCGGTCATCAAAAATATACCCGGCCGCTGGTGGCGTGGTTCAAAATACTCTGGCGGCGCATTGATGAAGACAATATGACGACGCTGGCGGGCAACCTGGCCTACGTGTCGCTGCTTTCACTTGTGCCGCTAGTGGCGGTCATTTTCGCGCTTTTCGCGGCTTTTCCGATGTTTTCGGAAGTGAGTCTACAGATTCGCCACTTCGTTTTTGCCAACTTCCTGCCTGCGACTGGCGACGTTATTCAGCGCTATATCGAGCAGTTCGTCGCCAACTCCAACAAAATGACCGCGTTTGGCGCCTGTGGCCTGATCATTACCGCGCTGCTGTTGATGTACTCCATCGACAGCGCCCTGAACACGATCTGGCGCAGCAAGCGTGTGCGCCCGCATCTTTACTCGTTTGCGGTCTACTGGATGATTCTCACCCTCGGCCCGCTGCTGGCGGGGGTGAGCCTGGCAATTAGCTCATATCTGCTTTCGCTGCGCTGGGCCAGCGAGCTTCACGGCGTGATTGATAACCTGCTGCGGTTGTTCCCGCTGCTGCTCTCCTGGCTTTCCTTCTGGCTGCTCTACAGCATCGTTCCGACAACTCAGGTGCCGAATCGCGATGCGATTGTCGGGGCGCTGGTCGCCGCGCTGCTGCACGAACTTGGCAAGAAAGCCTTCTCGCTCTATATCACCGCATTTCCCTCTTACCAGCTGATTTACGGCGTGCTGGCGGTGATCCCCATTTTGTTTGTCTGGGTCTACTGGACGTGGTGTATCGTCTTGCTTGGCGCAGAAATAACTGTCACTCTCGGTGAATACCGAAAACTGAAATCAGAACAACAAGAAGCAGAAGAACCATGATTGCATTAATTCAGCGCGTCACCCGCGCCAGCGTAAGCGTGGCGGACGAGGTGACGGGGGAGATTGGCCCAGGACTCCTGGTGCTACTGGGCGTAGAGAAAGACGACGACGAACAGAAAGCGAATCGCCTGTGCGAGCGCGTGCTCGGCTACCGTATTTTTAGCGATGCCGACGGCAAAATGAACCTGAACGTGCAGCAGGCCGGCGGCAGCGTGCTGGTGGTGTCACAGTTTACGCTGGCGGCCGATACCGAGCGCGGGATGCGTCCGAGTTTCTCCAAAGGTGCAGCACCGGATCGTGCAGAAGAACTCTATGAGTACTTTGTGCAGCGCTGCCGCCAGCAGGAGATCAACACGCAAACGGGACGATTCGCTGCAGATATGCAGGTGTCACTGGTCAATGATGGCCCCGTGACATTCTGGTTACAGGTATGAACCCACTTCCCGGTAGAACGCGGGGGGCAAAAGAGAGCGCGATTATGTACCATCTCCGAGTACCGCAAACGGCAGAAGAGTTAGAGGAATACTACCAGTTTCGCTGGGAAATGCTGCGTAAGCCGTTGCATCAGCCAAAAGGGTCCGAGCGAGACGCCTGGGACGCGATGGCGCACCATCAGATGGTGGTGGATGAACAGGGAAAGCTGGTCGCTGTCGGGCGACTGTACATCAACGCCGATAACGAAGCGTCGATTCGTTTTATGGCTGTCCATCCAGAAGTGCAGGACAAAGGCCTGGGCACGCTGATCGCCATGACGCTGGAATCTGTCGCCCGTCAGGAAGGCGTGAAGCGTGTAACCTGTAGCGCACGTGAAGATGCCGTGCCGTTTTTCGCCAAGCTGGGCTTTGTGAACCAGGGGGAGATCACCACCCCGCAAACCACGCCGGTGCGCCACTTTCTGATGATTAAACCGGTGGCGTCGTTGGACGACATTCTGCATCGCGGTGACTGGTGCGCGCAGTTGCAGCAGGCCTGGTACGATCATATCCCGCTCAGCGAAAAAATGGGCGTGCGCATTCAGCAGTACACCGGGCAGAAATTTATCACCACCATGCCGGAAACCGGTAACCAGAATCCACACCACACGCTGTTCGCGGGTAGCCTGTTCTCGCTGGCGACACTGACCGGCTGGGGCCTTATCTGGCTGATGCTGCGTGAGCGCCATCTGGGCGGCACGATTATCTTAGCCGATGCTCATATCCGCTATAGCCGGCCGATTGCCGGCAGACCAACGGCGATCGCCGACCTGGGCTCGCTGAGCGGCGACCTGGACCGACTGGCCCGTGGCCGCAAAGCGCGTGTTCAGCTACAGGTTGAGCTGTTCGGTGATGAGAAAGCGGGCGTGGTATTTGAAGGCACTTATATCGTGCTTCCCGCTAAGCCTTTTGGCGCCTTCGAAGAAGGCGGCAACGAAGAGGAGTAGCGTGAGTCCGCGCTCCTGATGCTATTTATCCACGAGTGGCCGCGCGCCAGGCCACGTCGCGTATTGCGTCCCGCGCCGTCTTGCTCACGCCGCCCAATTGGAAAAATCCGTGGATAACGCCGAGATAGCGCTGGCAAGTACACGCCACGCCCTGGTCGTTCAGGCGGTGATATAGCGCTTCGCCTTCATCACGCAGTGGATCGAACTCTGCGGTGAGAATATGCACCGGCGGTAAACCGGCAAAATCTTCACGCCATATCGGACTGGCTTCCGGGTGGCGGAGGTCGGTATCCTGGAGATACATTTCAAAACCCGATAGCAGCGTATCGCGGGTGATGATGTAGTCTTGCCCGTTGCTGGCATAGCTGGGGAAACTGGCGGTAGCGTCAAGCATCGGGTAGATCAGCAGCAGCTTCGCCGGAGACCATTGGGCGGTTGATTTCAGGCGTAGCGCGCTGACCAATGCCAGGTGCCCGCCTGCGCTGTCGCCAGCAAGCGTGATACGTTCACGATCGATGCCTAACTGCTCCGCGTATTGATGGACGATATTGGCCCCACGTTCAGCGTCGTCATGAGCCGCAGGGAAGGTGTGCTCTGGCGCAAGACGATACTGAATGGCAATCACTCTACAGCCGCTTTTCCAGGCCAGTTGCCGTAGCTGGAGGTCATGAGTCAGAAAGCCGCCGCTAACAAAACAGCCGCCGTGATAGTAGAGGATACAGGGTAGCGAACCGGATGCGTTTAGCGGCGAAACGACGCGAAATGTCATCCCTTCCAGCACGATATCTTCCGATTTTACGCGAATCTCTTTCTCGCCCGCCAGCGACGTGCTGGCAATATATCCCGCTCTCCGATCATCAATATTCTGCTCTCGTGAAGAGGGGCGGCCCGCAGCGATAAACCCGGCAACCAGTTCGGCAATTCCTTTTTCCAGTGGCATATAAGGCTCCTTGGACTGTATGTATGTACAGTTTATAACCTGGTTTGTTGGGGATGGAAAGTAGTGAAACGAGGGGATAATGATTCTGGATAGAGGTTCGCAAAAAATGGAATGCGGTTGGCGCTGGTTTTTTAATTTTTGTACTGTGAAATGATGATGCTATACGCTATTGACGTATAGATTATTTTCACTACTATAAGCCAATGGCGTATGGAATATGCAATTCATAGAAACGGAACTCTTTACTGAAGATGTTAAAAAACTGCTCGATGATGATGAATACCATAAGCTTCAGGTTTTTATGGCTCAGCATCCAGATTGTGGTGATGTCATTCAGGAAACGGGCGGCCTGAGAAAAATGCGCTGGGGAGCGCGAGGCAAAGGAAAGCGTAGTGGCGTGCGAATTATCTATTTTCATCGTAGTCAACGGTATGAGGTTCGCTTGCTTCTGATTTATCAAAAAGGCATTAAAGATGATCTCACGCCGCAGGAAAAAGCGGTGCTTCGTATGCTGAATGAGAGGTGGTAGATGGATAAAGTGTTATTTGAGCGATTAACTCAAAGTATGTCTCAAATGAATGAAATCATTGAAGGGACCCGTGAGCCTTCTCGTACCTTTCATATTGACGCAATGAAGATTAAAGAAATACGGCAGGCATCTGGGTTGTCGCAATCTAAGTTTGCAGAACTGATTTCGGTCAACGTGGATACACTGCGCAACTGGGAGCAAGGAAGACGCTCACCGACAGGGCCAGCCAAAGCGTTACTTCGCGCCATTGCCAACGATCCGAGAAACGTTATACAAGCATTGCGTCATTGAGCAATGATCCGGCTAACATAGATTGCTAGCCGGTATACCAGAGAACTTACTCCCCTTCCCCCGGGAACAGGAACGGGTTGATTGAGCTACGGGCGAACCCTTCCTGCTCCATCCGCGCGTCCAACACCAGTGAGGCGAGGTCGTCAGCCACGGCTTCCACTTTCGGGTCCTTTTCCTGATACAGAATTTTCAGGTAGGTGCCGCAGTCGCCACAGCTTTCGGCTTTAATCGCAGCCTGCTCATTATCCAGAGACCAGTAGTGCAGGTCGCGACTTTGTTCGCAGTTACTGCACTTCACGCGCACGACATGCCACTCGGTTTCACACAGGTTGCAGTGCAGATAGCGCAGCCCCTGAGTGGTGCCAATTTGCACCATGCTGGAAACCGGCATTGAGCCACACACCGGGCAGTACTGACGCTGTTCGCCGTATTCTGCATGGGCTTTACCTGGAATCAGGCTCGCCATCTGTGCCCAGTAGAGTGACAAGGCGGCCCAGATGAACGGCGCTTTATCGCTGCTGACGGATGAGAAATCCGATTCAAACAGCGCGCTGGCCATTTGCTCCAGCTCCTGTTCGGAGGCTTTCTCCAGATTCTCGATAACCGCCAACGCTGGGCCACTCATTTCCGGCTTCAGTTCAGCAATCATGGAGTGCAGCAGCGTATGCCAGTGTTTATCGCGCGGTAGAACGTGGATATCCAGCGGCGGCTTGCCCTGGTCGTTTGCCTCTTTAAGACGCGCGCTCAGATCCATCCGCAGCGGATGGTCGTACAGAACCACTTCCTGTGCGTGGGCAATCAGCGCCGCAAAGCGCAGGTAGTCGCCCAGCGGGTTGTTCTCTGCCAGCTCGCGCAGACGCTCGGCGCGACGATTGTAGAGGTTCTTGAGTCTGGGGAACAACAACGGCGGAATGACTTCCGCCGTACGTTTCTCGCTCGAACCCAGCTCATCTTGCGGGATTATGCGAATACTCATTCAGATGACTTTTCCTGTTTCTGGCGGACTTCACGGTACCAGCGCGGGTGATGTTTCTTCGCCCACGATTTGGTAACCCATCCTTCCACCATCGCGGTAATGGTGCCTTTCACCCAAAGGGCGGCGTAAATATGCACCATGATAACCACAATTAACGCCACTGCGGCAAATGAATGCAGCATTAGCGCAAATCGGATCACCGGGATTGAGAAAGCAGGCGCAAAGTACGGACGCCAGATAATCACACCGCTTACCAGCAGCAGTACCAGGAAGATAATCGCCGCCCAGAATACGCATTTCTGGCCGAAGTTATAACGCCCGGTGTCACCTACTTCCTCGTTGACGACGATCTTACGAATATTCTTCGCCCAAAAGATATCATCCCGATTGATTAGATTATGGTGCCAGTAGCGGAAAAACATGATGATAAACGACGCAAACATGATAACGCCGACAAACGGGTGCAGAATGCGCGCCAGCTGCGGAGTGCCCATGATTTGCATCAACCAGTTGAAGGACGGGAAGAAAAAGCCCAGCCCGCTCACCGCCGCCAGTATGAAGCAGAAGGCGGTGACCCAGTGGTTGATGCGTTCCGGCGCCGTGTAGCGCACGATGGTGTCACGTCTTTTCATTTGCGCACCTCGTCTTTCTCTTCATCAAGATTATCCTCTTCCTCTTCCGCACGGTTCGGACCGACCCCGACGTAGTGGAAGACGCTCGCGGCGAACGTGGCGGCAAAGCCGATAGCGGCTAACGGTTTCCAGACGCCTTTCCAGAATTTCACGGTAGCGCTGATTTCCGGGTTTTCCGGCAGGCCATGGTACAGATTCGGCTTGTCAGCATGGTGCAGTACGTACATCACGTGCGTACCGCCAACGCCGGCCGGATCGTACAGCCCTGCATTGTCGTAACCACGGGTTTTCAGTTCGGCCACGCGTTCGCCCGCCAGCGTTTTCATATCCTCTTTGGAACCAAAGTGGATAGCGCCGGTTGGGCAGGTTTTCACGCAGGCCGGTTCTTGCCCCACGGTCACGCGGTCGACGCACAGCGTACATTTGTAGACGCGATTGTCTTCCGGGTTAAGACGCGGGACGTTGAACGGGCAACCAGCGATGCAGTAGCCGCAGCCAATGCACTGCTCGGACTGGAAGTCGACGATACCGTTGGCATACTGAATGATTGCGCCTTCCGATGGGCAGGCCTTCAGGCAGCCTGGGTCAGCGCAGTGCATGCAGCCATCCTTACGGATCAGCCATTCCAGTTTGTCGTTTTGCTCCACTTCCGAGAAGCGCATGACCGTCCAGGATTTAGCGGTCAGATCGGCGGGGTTATCGTACACCCCGACGTTGCTGCCGATTTCATCACGGATGTCGTTCCACTCCGAGCACGCCACCTGACAGGCCTTACAGCCGATGCAGGTAGTAACGTCGATAAGCTTTGCCACCTCTTCCTGGTGATCCCGCGCGCGCGGCGCGGGAGTGAAACCGTTAGTGGCGGAACGACGAATAATATCTTGCGATTGATAAGCCATAGGTCGTCTCCGTTACACCTTTTCCACGTTCACGAGGAAGGACTTAAACTCCGGCGTTTGCGTGTTCGCATCGCCGACGAATGGCGTCAACGTATTGGCAATAAAGCCTTTTTTCGCTACGCCTTCGTAGCCCCAGTGGATTGGAATACCGATAGTATCGATATCCTTACCGTCAACTTTCAGCGTGCGGATACGCTTGGTCACCACCGCCTTAGCTTTAATATAGCCACGGTTGGAGGAGACTTTGACGGTATCGCCGTGGGCGATGCCGAGCTTATCTGCCAGCTTTTCACCGATCTCTACAAACTGTTCCGGCTGCGCAATGGCGTTAAGCAGCGCATGCTTAGTCCAGTAGTGGAAGTGTTCGGTCAGACGATAGGTGGTACCGACGTACGGGAATTTATCCGCTTTCCCCAACGCTTCCTTGTCGCCTTTAAAGATACGGGCGGCAGGGTTGGAAATGACGTTCGGGTGCAGCGGGTTAGTCCCCAGCGGCGTTTCAAACGGCTCATAGTGTTCCGGGAACGGACCTTCTGCCATCTTGTCGAGGGCAAACAGGCGACCCATCCCTTCCGGCTGCATGATGAACGGCCCGACGTTACTGCCCGGCGCCGCAGCGCTGTAGTCCGGAATATCCACGCCGCCCCACTTCGCGCCGTCCCATTTCAGGAGCTGGCGTTTTGGATCCCACGGGTTGCCCTGCGGGTCAGCGGAAGCGCGGTTATACAGAATACGGCGGTTGAGCGGCCACGCCCAGGCCCAGCCCAGCGTGTTGCCAAGGCCGGATGGGTCGGCGTTATCGCGGCGCGCCATCTGGTTGCCTTCAGGCGTCCAGCTACCGGCGAAGATCCAGCAGCCGCTGGCGGTTGTCCCGTCGTCACGCAGTTGGGCAAACGAGCTGAGCTGTTGGCCTTTCTTCACGATAACCGCACCGGTCGCCGGGTCGATAATATCGGCCAGCGCCTTACCGTTGCTCTCCATCGCCACTTCCTCGGAAGCCGGTTCATTTGGCGTTGAGTAGTTCCAGGTCATATTCAGCACCGGCTCTGGAGCCGGGCCGCCTTCTTCGGCGTACATCTTACGCAGACGCATGAAGATACCGGCGAGGATTTCACCGTCGGTGACCGCATCCCCCGGGGCATCCGCACCTTTCCAGTGCCACTGCAGCCAGCGTCCGGAGTTAACGATAGAACCGTTCTCCTCGGCAAAGCAGGTGGAAGGCAGGCGGAACACTTCGGTCTGGATTTTCGACGGATCAACATCGTTCGACTCGCCATGGTTCTGCCAGAAGGTCGAGGTTTCGGTGTTGAGCGGATCGATAGTCACCAGGTACTTCAGTTTCGACAACGAGGCGACAATCTTATTCTTGTTCGGGAATGAGGCAACCGGGTTGAAGCCCTGGCAGATATAGCCATTGACCAGGCCCTGATTCATCATCTCGAAGTATTGAAGAACGTCGTAGCCTTTGTCCCATTTCGGCAGCCAGTCAAAGCCCCAGCTGTTTTCCGCCGTGGCCTTATCCCCATAGAAAGACTTCATCATTGAGACGAAGAATTTCGGGTAGTTACCCCAATAGTTAACCTGGCCATCCAGCAGCGGTTTTGGCGTGTTGGCGGTCAGATAGGTTTGCAGGTCAGCCTGTTTTTCGCTCGGCAGCGTCATATAGCCCGGCAGGCTCTGTGACAGTAAGCCTAAGTCGGTCAGCCCCTGAATGTTCGAGTGTCCGCGCAGGGCGTTTACGCCGCCGCCAGCCATCCCCATATTGCCCAGCAGCAGCTGAATCATCGCCATGGTACGGATGTTTTGCGCGCCGATGGAGTGCTGCGTCCAACCCAGTGCATAAAGGAACGAGGCGGTTTTGTCGTGGGCGCTGGTTTCGGCGATGTATTCGCAGACTTTCAGGAAGTCAGCTTTTGGCGTACCGCAGATCTTCTCAACCATTTCCGGCGTGTAGCGGGAAATATGCTGTTTCAGCAGATTCCAGACGCAACGCGGATGGGTGAGGGTGGTATCCCGTTTCGCGTGACCGTTTTCATCCAGCTCGTAGTTCCAGGATGTCTTATCGTACTTGCGTGCTTCCGGGTCGTAACCGCTAAACAGACCGTCGTCGAAGCTAAAGTCTTCGCGCACGATAAGGCTGGCGTTGGTATACGCCTCGGTGTACTCACGGTTGAATTTTTCGTTGTTCAACAGGTACAGCATCACGCCCGACAGGAAGGTAATGTCGGTACCGGAACGAATTGGGGCGTAGAAATCCGCCACCGACGCGGTACGCGTAAAGCGGGGATCGATAACAATCAGCTTAGCGCCGTTGTGAATTTTGGCTTCCATCGCCCAGCGGAACCCGACCGGGTGAGCTTCAGCGGCATTACCGCCCATCACCACAATGAGGTTAGCGTTCTTGATGTCGACCCAGTGGTTGGTCATCGCACCGCGACCAAATGTTGGAGCAAGACTTGCTACCGTTGGTCCGTGTCAGACACGCGCCTGGTTGTCGACCGCGAGCATACCGAGTGCACGCGTAAATTTCTGGGTTAAATAGCCGGTTTCGTTGCTGGACGCCGAGGCACACAGCATACCGGTTGTGAGCCAGCGGTTAACGGTGGTGCCGGCATCGTTTTTCTCGACGAAGTTGGCATCGCGGTCAGCCTTCATCAGCTTAGCGATACGGTCGAACGCTTCTTCCCAGCTGATTTGCTGCCATTTATCAGAACCAGGTGCGCGATATTCAGGATATTTAAGACGGCTTTCGGAGTGGATAAAGTCCACCAGACCTGCGCCTTTCGGACACAATGCACCACGGTTTACCGGGTGATCTGGATCCCCTTCGATGTGGAAAATCGAGGCTTTCGCATTTTTTGCGCCGTCGCCGAGGCTATACATTAAAAGCCCACAGCCGACAGAGCAGTAAGTGCAGGTGTTACGGGTCTCACGGGTACGCAGCAATTTATACTGCCGTGTTTCCGCGAGTGCGATGCTCGGGGCAAAGCCCAGTGCTGCTGCCGTGGTTCCTGCCATACCGCCAGCGCAGATCTTAAAGAACTGCCTTCTGCTGACCTGCATGGTTCACTCCTTGTTTCGACATTGTCATTGCTTGTAGTTGTTCTTCGCCAGATGGCGGCAAAGATGCTGAATAATACGATGCCCTCAGTTCCAGGAGGGCTTTGATCCAGAATACCACATTATCGGTAGGCTTGTTCTAACGCGGTTAATGGCAGGTGAATTGATTTTGTATGCATTAACATTGAACTGTGATATCGATCGCAATTTAGCCGAAATCAAATCTCGCCTGGGCGCGTGCTCAATGACTTTAACCATAAGGGATTAATCGGCCGGTCTGGCGCAATGTGCGGCGAAATAAATCAAGATTGTGCGTTATTGCACCACAAACTTGATCCATAATAAGCCTCAATTCCCTGATGTTGTGATGGAATAGACGCCCCTTATTTTTACGCCGTTCAGAGTATTTGCCCGTGTTTAATGTTAAAGATGAAGTCGAGCCCTCGTTACAGCTGGTTGGCGCAGCCGAGCGTACCGTCTTCAGAAGGCCACAAATTATGCAACCCACACAGGATATTCTTGCCGAAGAAGTTCCCGTTGCGCTGGTCTACAACGGCATCTCTCACGTCGTGATGATGGCGACGCCAAAAGATCTTGAAGCCTTTGCGATCGGCTTTTCGCTGTCGGAAGGCATCATTGAACATCCCCGGGAAATCTTCGGTATGGATGTTGTCCCTGCCTGTAATGGCATGGAAGTTCGCATCGAGCTTTCCAGCCGCCGCTTTATGGGGCTGAAAGAGCGTCGTCGGGCGTTGGCTGGTCGTACGGGCTGCGGCGTGTGCGGCGTTGAGCAACTCAACGATATTGGCAGGCCGATAAAACCGCTGCCCTTTAGCCAGACGTTCGATCTGGCTCATCTCGATTACGCGCTCAGGCATTTAGATGACGTCCAGCCCGTTGGCCGTGAAACGGGCTGTACGCACGCGGCGGCATGGATTATGCCCTCCGGCGAGCTGGTGGGCGGCCATGAAGATGTCGGTCGTCACGTGGCGCTGGATAAACTGCTGGGGCGCCGCGCGAAAGAAGGCGCGCTGTGGCAGCAGGGAGCCGCGCTGGTTTCCAGCCGTGCCAGCTATGAAATGGTGCAAAAGTCTGCGATGTGCGGCGTCGAAATTCTGTTCGCCGTCTCTGCCGCCACAACGCTGGCGGTCGAAGTGGCTGAACGCTGCAATCTGACGCTGGTAGGCTTCTGTAAGCCGGGAAGAGCGACGATTTACACCCATCCTGAACGTCTGGTTGCGGAGTAATGCCGCCAGGCCGCCAGCAGAATACTGCCTGAAAACGCGAGTTCCATGACCGCAGCGACCGGCGATCCCGCCATTATGTTGTTCAGTAGCCAACAAACGCTGCCGCACAGCGTGTATCCGCGTAGCCTGGAACTCTGACCTTGAAACGCGGCAAAGGTCATCAGCAGGCTACCCATCAGCGGCAAAAGGCTTGCTGTTCCCTGCCAGAAGTAGGCGCTACAGGCCATCGACACCACCATAAATCCCCACATCACCCACAGACGAAGCGTAACGACAGCGATCGCAAAGCGGCAGGCCGCAATCGCCATCAACACGGCAGCAACGGGCTGTTGTAGAAGATAAAAGTGCCATGCCAGCAGACCGGTGGAGCAGGCAAGTACCGTCAGCGTTTTCGCCCGACGATGAAAATGAAAAGCAGTAATATCAAGCGCAAAGCTGACGCTTGCAAGTATCTGGGAAAACAGGAAAGTGGTCATCACGGCAGCCATTTCGCAAATCAATGGCTTCACCATAATGGGCTTAAGCCGGCCTCGCGTTAACTTTTGTTAAGACGCTGGCGAATACGTGAAAGGCTCACGGGGGTGATACCGATATAGCTAGCGAGATCCCGTTGCGTTAGCTGTGATTCCCAGTGTGGGAACTGAGTCTGGACGTAGCGGTAGCGTTGTTCTGGCGTGTTGAGCAACAGCATCTGTTCCTTCTTTTCTTTGTAGATCAACTGCTGAATGAGGAGTTGCATCTTGAACTCCTGGTTTTCAGCAGCCTCGAAAAAGGAGAGCGGAATGTCACTGGTTTCGCCCGCGGTGACCATCTGCAGACTATAATCCGCCGGCGTTGCCGTCAGCCAGTTAAGGTATAAAAAGCAGCATTCCCCTGGGAAATAGAACTCTTTTACGCGCTCCACGCCCCGATCGGAGTGATAAACCGCCCGCACAACACCCTGATGTAAATAGTAAAAATGGCTTTGCACCTCGCCCTGATGCAGCAGCCAGGCGCCCGCGCTCTGCGACTTTTTACGACTCGTCAGTAACTGCTGATTCAGCTGCATATCGTTATCTCAAAAAATTTGAAAGACAAATGCAAATCATTCCGCTTTTAGTTGATCGAGATGTGACCTAATATTTATCACATCAAGGCAGCACGCCTTATCCAAACAACTAAATTAAAGGGTTTATATCATGAAAAGCATCAAAACTTTTGTCGCAGTTATGACTC
>NZ_JANEWH010000086.1:0-21175 GCF_028069715.1 Kluyvera sp. Awk 3
AAATGATCTTTAACCAGAGTTTCCCGTCACGGTTGTTTATCTATTTATTATCCCCATATCATTGCCGCCCATCTGAGTAGCAGCATGGCACCACAGATGGCGATTAACACCAGCACCATTTTCCAGTGTTTTTTCGCGAATCGATGTGTCGGCATTGGTTCACTCCCTTATATATGCTGTGTTTCACGTAGTGTACCAGAATTGTCGACAAACATAGCAACCCGCACAGGGTAGGGCAATTGCGGCTTTAATCACGCCCTGATGATGTGTAAACTAACCCACGGTATTATCAACAGCGGATCCAGGCGGAGCCCGGTACACCGTACAGGTTCCTCATTTTTCGCAGAGTGAAGCGGAAATCAATCCATAACGTGTTGATAAATTTAATCATATAGTTTTGTATGTGCTCTTTCGTGTGGGGCACCACTGCAAATAAGGACATGAAATGCCTGTAATTACTCTTCCTGATGGCAGCCAACGCCATTATGACCATGCCGTAAGCCCGATGGATGTCGCTCTGGACATCGGCCCTGGTCTGGCAAAAGCCACCATCGCTGGGCGCGTGAACGGTGAACTGGTTGATGCATCCGATATCATTGAAAACGATGCAACGCTGTCTCTCATCACTGCGAAAGATGAAGATGGCCTGGAAATCATTCGTCACTCCTGCGCTCACCTGCTTGGTCATGCCATTAAACAGCTGTGGCCAAACACTAAAATGGCGATCGGCCCGGTTATCGACAACGGCTTTTATTACGACGTTGATCTTGACCACACGCTGACCCAGGAAGACATCGACGCGCTCGAAAAACGTATGCATGAGCTCGCCGAGAAAAACTATGACGTCATCAAGAAGAAAGTGAGCTGGCATGAAGCTCGCGAGACTTTCGTGAAGCGTGGCGAAACTTATAAAGTTTCCATCCTTGATGAAAATATTGCGCATGATGACAAACCCGGTTTGTATCATCACGAAGAATACGTCGACATGTGCCGCGGTCCGCACGTGCCGAATATGCGTTTCTGTCACTACTTCAAGCTGATGAAAACCGCCGGTGCCTACTGGCGCGGCGACAGCAACAACAAGATGCTGCAGCGTATCTACGGTACGGCGTGGACGGACAAAAAAGCCCTCAATGCCTACCTGCTGCGTCTGGAAGAAGCGGCGAAGCGCGATCACCGTAAAATCGGTAAGCAGCTCGACCTGTATCATATGCAGGAAGAAGCGCCGGGTATGGTCTTCTGGCATAACGACGGCTGGACTATCTTCCGCGAGCTGGAAACTTTCGTGCGCTCCAAGCTGAAAGAGTACCAGTACCAGGAAGTGAAGGGCCCGTTCATGATGGACCGTGTGCTGTGGGAAAAAACCGGCCACTGGGACAACTACAAAGATGCGATGTTCACCACCTCTTCTGAGAACCGTGAGTACTGCATCAAGCCGATGAACTGCCCGGGGCACGTTCAGATCTTCAATCAGGGTCTGAAATCTTACCGCGATCTGCCGCTGCGTATGGCGGAGTTCGGTAGCTGCCACCGTAATGAACCGTCAGGTGCGCTGCATGGCTTAATGCGCGTGCGCGGCTTCACTCAGGATGACGCCCATATCTTCTGTACGGAAGAGCAGGTGCGTGACGAAGTGAACGCGTGCATTCGTTTAGTCTATGATATGTACAGCACTTTCGGTTTCGAAAAAATCGTGGTCAAACTTTCAACGCGTCCGGAAAAACGTATCGGTAGCGATGAAATGTGGGATCGTGCAGAAGCGGATCTTGCAGTTGCGCTGGAAGAAAACAACATCCCGTTTGAATATCAGCTGGGTGAAGGCGCATTCTACGGTCCGAAAATTGAATTTACCCTGTATGACTGCCTCGATCGTGCATGGCAGTGCGGTACTGTACAGTTAGACTTCTCTCTGCCGGCTCGTCTGAGCGCCTCTTATGTTGGCGAAAACAACGAACGTCAGGTACCGGTGATGATTCACCGCGCAATTCTGGGGTCTCTGGAGCGCTTCATTGGCATCCTGACCGAAGAATTCGCTGGCTTCTTCCCAACATGGCTTGCGCCGGTGCAGGTTGTGGTGATGAATATTACCGATTCTCAGTCTGAATACGTTAACGAATTGACCCGCAAACTACAAAATGCAGGCATTCGCGTAAAAGCGGACTTGAGAAATGAGAAGATTGGCTTTAAAATCCGCGAGCACACTTTACGTCGTGTCCCTTACATGTTGGTCTGTGGCGACAAAGAGGTTGAAGCCGGCAAAGTTGCCGTGCGTACCCGTCGTGGCAAAGACTTGGGCAGCCTGGACGTAAATGAAGTTATCGAGAAGCTGCAACAAGAGATTCGCAGCCGCAGTCTTCAACAACTGGAGGAATAAGGTATTAAAGGCGGAAAACGAGTTCAAACGGCACGTCCGAATCGTATCAATGGCGAGATTCGCGCCCAGGAAGTTCGCTTAACTGGTCTGGAAGGTGAGCAGCTGGGTATTGTGAGTCTGAGAGAAGCAATCGAAAAGGCTGAAGAAGCTGGAGTAGATTTAGTTGAAATCAGCCCTAACGCCGAACCGCCAGTTTGTCGTATCATGGACTACGGCAAGTTCCTTTATGAAAAGAGTAAGTCTTCTAAGGAACAGAAGAAAAAGCAAAAAGTTATCCAGGTTAAGGAAATTAAATTCCGTCCTGGGACCGATGATGGCGATTACCAGGTAAAACTCCGCAGCCTGGTTCGCTTTCTCGAAGATGGCGATAAGGCCAAGATCACACTGCGTTTCCGCGGTCGTGAGATGGCCCACCAGCAGATCGGTATGGAAGTGCTTAATCGCGTCCGTGACGATCTGAGTGAACTGGCAGTAGTCGAATCCTTCCCTACGAAGATCGAAGGCCGCCAGATGATCATGGTGCTCGCTCCTAAGAAGAAACAGTAAGGCCTTCAAGTAACAACGTTCGTGAAGCCTTCGGGCTTCACTGATGTTGTTCGCCTACGTTTCGTTTATTAACAATGCGAAGTGGAAGTTATTAAGATGCCAAAAATTAAGACCGTACGCGGTGCTGCTAAGCGCTTCAAAAAAACCGGTGGTGGTGGATTTAAGCGTAAGCACGCAAACCTGCGTCATATTCTGACCAAAAAATCTACTAAACGTAAACGTCACCTGCGTCCAAAAGGCCTTGTTTCTAAAGGCGATCTGGGTCTGGTTATCGCGTGCCTGCCGTACGCATAAGCCGTTAACGTTAAATTTTTTACTAAGAATATAGATACAGGAGAGCTCACATGGCTCGCGTAAAACGTGGTGTAATTGCTCGTGCACGTCACAAAAAAATTCTGAAACAAGCTAAAGGCTACTACGGTGCGCGTTCTCGCGTATACCGCGTTGCCTTCCAGGCTGTTATCAAGGCTGGTCAGTACGCTTACCGTGACCGTCGTCAGCGTAAGCGTCAGTTCCGTCAACTGTGGATTGCACGTATCAATGCGGCAGCACGTCAGAACGGTATTTCTTACAGCAAATTCATCAACGGCCTGAAAAAAGCCTCTGTTGAAATCGACCGTAAGATCCTGGCTGACATCGCAGTATTCGACAAAGTAGCGTTCACCGCTCTGGTCGAAAAAGCGAAAGCAGCACTGGCATAAGCCAGTTGAAAGAGGGAGCTAGTCTCCCTCTTTTCGTTTTAATAGCATCAAAACGTTGACATTTATTTCCGTAGCCCTTTCAATAAAGGTGTTACGACTCTTACCACACAAGGTAACGCAAGCATGAATGCTGCTATTTTCCGCTTCTTCTTTTACTTTAGCACCTGAACTCAGGAGGCTTGCGCGTGAAAGAAGAAACGAAAAATCAGCGCCAATAAGCCTCCAGATGGAGGCTTTTTTTGTATCTGAATTCGAGATTAAGTCCACCAAACCGGTGTCTGCACCGACATAATGAGGAAAACCATGTCACATCTCGCAGAGCTGGTTGCCAGTGCCAAGGCAGCCATTAACCAGGCTTCAGATGTTGCCGCGTTAGACAATGTCCGCGTCGAATATCTGGGCAAGAAAGGGCATCTGACCCTTCAGATGACCACACTGCGTGACCTGCCGCCCGAAGAGCGTCCGGCTGCAGGTGCGGTCATCAACGAAGCAAAAGAGCAGGTACAGCAGGCACTGAACGCGCGTAAAGCCGATTTAGAAAACGCTGCGCTGAACGCTCGTCTGGCCGCAGAGACCATTGATATCTCCCTGCCGGGGCGTCGTATTGAAAACGGGGGCTTACACCCGGTAACGCGCACCATTGACCGTATTGAAAGTTTCTTCGGTGAGCTCGGCTTTACCGTTGCAACGGGCCCGGAAATCGAAGACGACTACCATAACTTCGATGCGCTGAATATTCCGACGCACCACCCGGCACGTGCTGACCACGACACTTTCTGGTTTGACGCTACCCGTCTTCTGCGCACTCAGACCTCTGGCGTACAGATTCGTACCATGAAGGAGCAGCAGCCGCCAATCCGGATCATCGCGCCGGGCCGCGTGTATCGTAACGATTACGATCAGACGCACACCCCAATGTTCCATCAAATGGAAGGCCTGATTGTTGATAAAAACATCAGCTTTACCAACCTGAAAGGGACGTTGCACGATTTCCTGCGCAACTTCTTTGAGGAAGACCTGCAAATTCGTTTCCGCCCGTCCTACTTCCCGTTCACCGAACCGTCCGCTGAAGTTGACGTGATGGGTAAAAACGGCAAATGGCTGGAAGTGCTGGGTTGCGGGATGGTGCACCCGAACGTTCTGCGCAACGTAGGCATCGATCCGGAAGTGTATTCCGGCTTCGCCTTCGGGATGGGCATGGAGCGTCTGACCATGCTGCGTTACGGTGTCACCGATTTACGTGCGTTCTTCGAAAACGATCTGCGTTTCCTCAAACAGTTTAAATAAGGGCAGGACAACATAATGAAATTCAGTGAACTGTGGTTACGCGAATGGGTTAACCCGGCTATCGACAGCGAAGCGCTGTCGGGGCAAATCACCATGGCGGGCCTGGAAGTCGACGGCGTTGAAGCCGTGGCTGGCAGCTTTAACGGCGTGGTGGTCGGTGAAGTCGTTGAGTGTGGTCAGCATCCGAACGCCGACAAACTGCGTGTCACGAAAGTGAACGTAGGCGGTGAACGTCTGCTGGATATCGTCTGTGGCGCGCCGAACTGCCGTCAGGGCCTGAAAGTGGCTGTGGCAACCATCGGTGCAGTGCTGCCGGGTGATTTCAAAATCAAAGCGGCAAAACTGCGTGGCGAACCGTCTGAAGGCATGCTGTGCTCCTTCTCCGAGCTGGGTATTTCCGACGACCATAGCGGCATTATCGAACTGCCGGCCGACGCGCCGCTGGGCACCGATATCCGTGAATACCTGAAGTTAGACGATAACACTATCGAAATCAGCGTCACGCCAAACCGTGCCGATTGCTTAGGCATCATCGGCGTGGCTCGCGACGTGGCGGTACTGAACAAGCTGCCGCTGAACGCGCCGGAAATCGCGCCAGTGGCGGCGACCATCGCGGACGTGCTGCCAATCGAAGTTGAAGCCGCCGACGCCTGCCCGCGCTATCTGGGCCGCGTGGTGAAGGGCATCAACGTCAAAGCGCCAACGCCGCTGTGGATGAAAGAGAAACTGCGTCGCTGCGGTATTCGCTCCATTGATGCGGTCGTTGATGTGACTAACTATGTCCTGCTGGAACTGGGTCAGCCAATGCATGCGTTCGATAAAGATCGCATCGAAGGCGGCATCAAAGTGCGGATGGCGAAAGAGGGCGAAACCCTGGTCCTGCTGGACGGTTCTGAAGCCAAACTCAGTGCAGACACCCTGGTGATTGCCGACCATCACAAAGCGCTGGCGATGGCCGGTATCTTTGGCGGTGAGCACTCTGGCGTGAATGACGAAACCCAGAACGTGCTGCTGGAATCTGCTTTCTTCAGCCCGCTGTCCATCACCGGCCGTGCGCGCCGTCATGGCCTGCATACCGATGCTTCTCACCGCTACGAGCGCGGTGTGGATCCCGTACTTCAGTACAAAGCAATGGAACGTGCTACCGCGCTGCTTATTGAGCTCTGTGGCGGCGAAGCAGGCCCGATCATCGATGTCACCAACGTAGCTACGTTGCCGAAGCGTGCGACCATCACATTGCGCCGCAGCAAGCTGGACCGTCTGATTGGTCATCACATTGCTGATGATCAGGTCACCGATATCCTGACTCGTCTGGGCTGTGAAGTGACTGTCGGCAACGACGAATGGCAGGCGGTTGCGCCAAGCTGGCGTTTCGACATGGAAATCGAAGAAGACCTGGTCGAAGAAGTGGCGCGCGTTTATGGCTATAACAGCATCCCGAACGAGCCGGTACAGGCCGGTCTGGTGATGGGCAGTCATAAAGAAGCCAATCTGTCGCTCAAGCGTGTGAAAACCATGCTGAACGATAAAGGCTATCAGGAAGTGATCACCTACAGCTTCGTGGATCCGAAGGTTCAGCAGCTGGTTCACCCGGGTGAAGAAGCGCTGATTCTGCCAAGCCCAATATCCAGCGAAATGTCCGCCATGCGTCTGTCTCTGCTGACCGGCCTGCTGTCGACGGTGGTGTACAACCAGAACCGCCAGCAGAACCGTGTCCGTATCTTCGAGACTGGTCTGCGCTTCGTTCCGGACACTCAGGCACCGCTGGGCATCCGTCAGGATGTGATGCTGGGTGGGGTCATCTGCGGCAACCGCTACGATGAGCACTGGAATCTGGCAAAAGAGACCGTTGATTTCTATGATTTGAAGGGCGATCTGGAATCTGTTCTCGATCTGACCGGTAAATTATCTGAAATTGAATTCAAGGCAGAAGCCAACCCGGCACTGCATCCGGGCCAGTCTGCCGCGATTTATCTGCGCGGTGAACGCATTGGTTTCATTGGTGTTATCCACCCTGAACTGGAGCGTAAACTGGATCTGAACGGCCGTACACTGGCGTTTGAACTGGAGTGGAACAAGCTCGCAGACCGCGTGGTTCCTCAGGCGCGCGACGTTTCTCGCTTCCCGGCAAACCGCCGTGACATCGCCGTTGTGGTCGCTGAAAATGTGCCGGCAGCGGATATTTTAAACGAGTGTAAGAAAGTTGGCGTAAATCAGGTAGTTGGCGTAAACTTATTTGACGTGTACCGTGGTAAGGGTGTTGCGGAAGGCTATAAGAGCCTTGCTATCAGCCTGATTTTACAAGATACCAGCCGTACACTCGAAGAAGAGGAGATTGCCGCTACCGTTGCCAAATGCGTAGAGGCATTAAAAGAGCGATTCCAGGCATCATTGAGGGATTGAACCTATGGCGCTTACAAAAGCTGAAATGTCAGAATATCTGTTTGATAAGCTTGGGCTTAGCAAGCGGGATGCCAAAGAACTGGTGGAACTGTTTTTTGAAGAGATCCGTCGTGCTCTGGAAAACGGTGAGCAGGTTAAACTGTCCGGTTTTGGCAACTTTGATCTGCGTGACAAAAATCAACGCCCGGGACGTAACCCAAAAACGGGTGAAGATATTCCCATTACAGCCCGGCGTGTGGTGACCTTCAGACCAGGACAGAAGTTAAAAAGCCGGGTCGAAAACGCAACACCCAAAGAAGAGTAATTCTGATCTAACTAAAAAGGCCGCATCAGCGGCCTTTTTCTTTTCTGGGCGGCGTTGTCACCGTAAAATCAAACGCTTCTCCACGGGCGACGGATAACTATGCAGGTTTATGTAGATCAACAGCAGCGGCGTAATCGTCGCTGGCTTACCGGATTGTCTCTGGCCCTATTGGCGATGCTGACCATCAGCCTGTGCGCGGGCGACCAGTGGATCCCTCCCGGCGAATGGCTCACGGCCAAAGGTCAGCTGTTTATCTGGCAGATTCGCCTGCCGCGTACCGTTGCGGTGCTGTTGGTCGGCGCGGCGCTGGCCTTGTCGGGGGCGGTGATGCAGGCGTTGTTTGAAAATCCGCTTGCCGAACCGGGATTGCTTGGCGTCTCTAACGGTGCGGGCGTCGGGCTTATTGTGGCAATTATGCTCGGCCAGGGTCATCTTCCGGGCTGGGCGCCAGGGCTGGCAGCCATTGCGGGCGCATTGGTGATAACCGGAATACTAATGCGCTTTGCACGACGCCATCTCTCCACCAGCCGCCTGCTGCTGGCGGGCGTGGCGCTGGGCATTATCTGTAGCGCGTTGATGACGTGGGCGGTCTATTTTTCGACGTCGTTCGACCTTCGCCAACTGATGTACTGGATGATGGGCGGATTTGGCGGCGTGGACTGGCAGCAGACAGGGTTGATGGTGGTGCTGCTGCCGGTGATTGTCTGGGTTTGTCTGCAAGCTCAGCCGTTAAATCTGTTGGCGCTAGGGGAAACCTCTGCTCGCCAACTGGGCGTACCCATTGCCTTCTGGCGTAAGCTGCTGGTGATGGCTACCGGCTGGCTGGTGGGCGTCAGTGTGGCGCTGGCGGGTGCTATCGGTTTTATTGGACTGGTGGTGCCGCATATGCTGCGCCTGTGCGGCCTGACTGACCATCGCGTGCTGCTACCGGCCAGCGCGCTGGCGGGGGCGAGCACGCTGCTGTTTGCTGATATTATCGCGCGACTGGCGCTGTCGGCCGCTGAGCTGCCGATTGGCGTAGTGACCGCGACGCTGGGGGCACCGGTGTTTATCTGGTTGTTGCTTAAGTCAGGTCGCGACTAACGCAACGTCCTGATTAAAAAGCTTTGGTGTCGTGCCAGCGTATCTGGCTATTATTAAAGACCGGGCGATAAGACCCAAACATGCTGAAAAGAGGATGCTATGCAAACCACCATACTGAACACCCCAGTCACGACTATCGACGGCGAGAAAACAACCCTGGAAGGCTACAAAGGCAAGGTGCTGCTGATTGTTAACGTTGCCTCTAAATGTGGCCTTACACCGCAGTACGAGCAGCTAGAAGCGCTACAGACGTCTTTACAGCACGAAGGCTTTACGGTGCTGGGCTTCCCATGTAATCAGTTCCTGGGCCAGGAGCCGGGTAGCGAAGAAGAGATTAAAACGTTTTGCAGTACGACTTACGGCGTAACGTTCCCGCTGTTTAGCAAAATCGACGTGAACGGCGACACGCGTCATCCGCTGTATAGCCTGTTGACCCGTCTTGCGCCGAAAGCCGTAGCGCCGGAAGGCAGCGGCTTTTATGAGCGTATGGCCAGCAAAGGACGCGCCCCTGCGCATCCGGGCGATATTCTGTGGAATTTCGAGAAGTTCCTGATTGGTCGTGATGGTCAAATCATTAACCGTTTCTCTCCGGATATGACGCCGGATGATCCGATCCTGACTTCGGCCATCAAGCAGGCTCTTGCTCAGCCATGATGCCGCTGATGCAGCTTCAGCATGTCGCTGAAGGCACTCGCCTTCATGCGTTCAGTGCCAGGGTGGAGCCCGGTGAGATCATTCATCTTGTTGGGCCAAACGGAGCTGGCAAGAGTACGCTGCTGGCCAGAATGGCCGGTCTGAGTAGCGGGAAGGGTACCATCACGTTGAATGCGCAGCCGCTGGATGAATGGCCAGCGCAGGCGTTGGCGCGCCATCGCGCGTATCTTTCTCAGCACCAGACGCCACCCTTCGCCATGCCTGTCTGGCAATTTCTGATGTTGCATCAACAAGGCGAGCGGCAATCGGCGCTCGCCGTTCACGTGACTGAGATGTTGGATCTGAGTAATAAGCTCGGACGTAACGTCAGCCAGCTCTCCGGCGGCGAATGGCAGCGAGTTCGGTTGGCGGCCGTCATTCTGCAAATTCACCCTGACGATAATCCAGATGGTCAGCTTCTGCTGCTGGATGAGCCGATGAACAGTCTTGATGTCGCTCAGCAGGCGGCGCTGGATAGGTTGTTGGCTGAACTGAGGGGGGCAGGCGTCGCTATCGTGATGAGCAGCCATGACCTGAACTATACATTACGCCATGCCGGACGTGTCTGGCTATTATGTCAGGGGCGTTTGATCGCCAGCGGTGAGACCGAGAACGTTATGCAGCCCGCGCATTTATCTGCCGCGTATAATATGCGCTTTCAGCGACTGGATATTGCTGGGCACCAAATGCTCATTTATGACGATGTCGGCGAAAATTAATCCAACTCTGCTTGAAATGGCGGTGATTGCTTGCCAGGCAAACCGCAATAGATATAATTTATTAGCTGAATAAAAAACTGAGGATTCGCTGGATATGCGTTTCTGGACTCTTTTTCTCGTGGCTTTCGTTTTAGCAGGGTGTAGTAGCCATCGCGCGCCGCCGCCCAATCCCCGGCTTTCGGATTCTATTACCGTTATCGCAAGCTTAAACGATCAGTTGCAAAACTGGCACGGTACGCCTTATCGCTATGGTGGGATGAACCGCCGCGGCGTGGACTGTTCCGCTTTTGTGCTGATGACTTTCCGCGATAAATTCGAAATGCAGCTTCCTCGGGAAACACGTCAACAGGCGAAGATCGGCACCGAAATAGATAAAGATGAACTGCTGCCCGGCGACCTGGTGTTCTTTAAGACTGGCGCAGGCGAGAGCGGGCTGCACGTGGGTATTTACGATACCGACAACCAGTTTATTCATGCCTCCACCAGCCAGGGCGTCACGAGGTCATCGCTCGATAATGTCTACTGGCGAAAAAACTTCTGGCAGGCCAGGCGAATTTAATCAAAAAGAAAAGGAGGCGAAATGCCTCCTTTTCTTTTTATAGACGACAACATTTTAAATAAATAGCCGACAATATGCCGATTTTGTCAGGTGAGATCATAGAACTTAAGGTTGATTGTGTTAATCCATTACTTTCGATTACAATCATTATGATCCAGTGACGGACCACAAAAATAAAAGGAACCGATGAAAGGAATAACAGCAGTATTCATTACCGTAGGTTTTTTGCTTTGTGACGTCGGAAACCCGGACATGACTTTTAGTGAAGGGCAGTCGCAATGATTGTATCGCTGGATAATACGTATTGTTCTCAATTGTTTTTCCTTCCCGCCAGAAATAGCGACGGGCGTCTTGTCGGCCTGAAAATCGTCAGCCAATTTAGCGGTCTTGATAATCACATACGCATTCCCACTGGTCTGGTGCTGCCGCGGCTGACTCCACAACAAGAAATAACCTTATTTGAGGAAAAACTGGCGCTGTTGAATAACTGTCAGTTGTTCTTTCGTCAGCACAACCTCAAAGCGTGGATCACTGCGCCACCGGGGCTTGTTACGGCGCTGCTTGCCGACGATGAGCTCGTCGCCAGCGCGCAGCGTTTTCCGTTTCTGGAGTTGGCCGTTAGCGAAAGCTATCCAGGCCTCAATCAGGTAGATGAAAATCATCCTTTGGCCCACCTGTGTCAACACTTCCCTTTAGTGCTCAGCGACTTTGGTTCCGGTGATGCCTCCACCCGCGCGGTATTCGCCGGGCTGTTCACTCGCATTGTTCTGGATAGAAGCTTTGTCCAGCGCCAGTCAAAATCCGCGTCTTTTGAACCGTTTCTGCGTGCGATCGTGACGCAGATCCAGCCTTACTGTCAGGGTATTATGATCTCCGGTGTGGATGACGAGCACACGCGTCAGCGCGTAACGTCCTTCGGGTTTAGCGGGATGCTTGGCAGCTTGTGGCCGGTAGTGGCAGAATCTTCCTTAACAACATTAGTGCAACAATAACCCTGCACTTACCCGGGTGTTTAACGTACAGTAACCCAATACACTACGGGCAGGAGGAACCATGAACCTGTCATTTAACACCCGCTGGCGCGATGAGCTGCCAGGATTTTACAGTGCGCTACAGCCCACGCCGCTGCATAACGCCCGCGTGATCTGGCACAACGCGCCGCTGGCGCAAGCGCTCGCGATTCCCGAATCACTTTTCACGCCTGAACATGGCGCAGGCGTCTGGGGTGGCGAAACGCTGCTGCCCGGTATGTCGCCGTTAGCACAGGTATACAGTGGTCATCAGTTTGGCGCCTGGGCAGGGCAACTGGGCGACGGGCGCGGTATCTTACTGGGCGAACAGCAGTTAGAAAACGGCAAAACGGTCGACTGGCATCTTAAGGGCGCTGGACTCACGCCGTATTCACGAATGGGCGATGGGCGAGCGGTACTACGTTCGACGATTCGTGAAAGTCTGGCCTCGGAAGCCATGCATTATCTTGGCATTCCGGGCACCCGGGCGCTGGCGATAGTGACCAGTGATACGCCGGTCTACCGCGAAACGGTAGAATCTGGCGCGATGCTGATGCGCATTGCCGAAAGCCACATCCGATTCGGCCACTTCGAACATTTCTACTACCGCCGCGATATCGACAGCGTACGTAGGCTGGTGGACTTTACGATCCGTCATTACTGGCCGCAGTTGCAGCATGAGGCCGATGGTTATGCGCTGTGGTTCCAGGACGTCGTGGCGCGTACGGCGCAGATGATTGCCCGCTGGCAAACGGTGGGTTTCGCACATGGCGTGATGAATACCGACAACATGTCGATACTGGGTCTGACGCTTGACTACGGTCCGTTTGGTTTCCTCGATGACTATCAACCCGCGTTTATCTGTAATCACTCGGATCATCAGGGTCGCTATCGCTTCGATAATCAGCCTGCAGTCGGTCTGTGGAACCTTCAGCGTCTGGCGCAGGCGGTGTCACTTTTGATTGAGGTGGATACGCTTAACGCCGCGCTGGAAGGCTACCAGGCGGTGCTGTTCCGGGAATACGGGCAGGGAATGCGCCAAAAACTCGGGCTGTTCAGTGAAAGAACAGGCGATAACGATCTGCTTAACGGCTTATACGCGTTGATGGAACGAGAAGGGAGTGACTATACGCGTACCTTCCGCTTGCTCAGTGAAACGGAGCAGCACAGCGCCGCGTCGCCGCTGCGTGATGAGTTTATTGACCGCGCAGCCTTTGACAGCTGGTTTACTCAGTACCGCGCGCGTTTACAGCTGGAACAAATAGATGACGCGACGCGCCAGCAGGCCATGAAACTCGCCAACCCGTCAATGGTCCTGCGAAACTGGTTGGCGCAACGGGCGATTGAGCAAGCGGAGAAAGGCGACTATCGGGAGCTCTATCGCCTGCATGAAGCACTGCGCGATCCGTGGCGCGATCGGGATGATGACTACAGTCGACGTCCGCCTGACTGGGGTAAGAGACTGGAAGTCAGCTGTTCAAGCTAATTAATGTATTCAGGCTGCGCTATGACGATGGCGCAGCTACTTGGTCAATATCAGCTTTCCTGCCTGGGTTTGCCGTAGCAGATACTGCTGCTCTCCATGCTCAATGATTAAACGACCTTCGTTGCCTAACAGCGTCTGGCTGTCGATCCGCCGATCCTGAGGAAGAGGATGGGGGGTATTATCCTTCTTGGTTTCCTGTTTTGCGCAGCTATCCATTTGCTAAATTTATAATGAAAATCAATATAACAATGAGAATTATTATCGATTTTTGGCGAGACAACCGCAAGCGTTATTTACCACTAGATCGGGTAGGGGCAATGGCCCACCGCTGAACGGTGGGCGGGGGAGGCTTAGAGACGAGTGGCGACTGCGGCTGCCAGCTTTTCCAGCAGCAGTTCGGTATCTTCCCAGCTCAGACACGGATCGGTAATCGACTGACCGTAGGTTAGCGGCTGGTCAGCGACGATCTTTTGCGTCCCTTCACGCAGGAAACTTTCCGCCATAATACCGGCAATAGCCGAGGAACCATTGCGGATCTGTTGGCAGATATCGTCGCACACTTCCAGCTGACGGCGATGCTGCTTCTGGCAGTTGCCGTGACTGAAGTCAACCACCAGGTGCTCGGGGAGATCAAACTGATGCAGCGTGTCGCAGGCCGCGGCGATATCGTCGGCATGGTAGTTCGGTTTTTTGCCGCCACGCATAATGATATGGCCATACGGGTTGCCGCTGGTCTGATAGATAGTCATCTGACCGTTTTTATCCGGCGACAGGAACATGTGGCTGGCGCGCGCCGCGCGAATAGCGTCAACCGCAATGCGGGTGTTGCCGTCGGTGCCGTTTTTAAAACCTACCGGGCAGGAGAGCGCAGAGGCCATTTCACGGTGGATCTGGCTTTCCGTTGTCCTGGCGCCAATGGCGCCCCAACTGATTAAGTCGGCGATAAACTGACCGGTCACCATATCGAGGAATTCGGTCGCCGTCGGTACACCCAGCGTGTTGACCTGTAACAGCAGCTTGCGTGCCTGCTCAATACCGTGGTTAACGCGGTAGCTGCCGTTCAGGTCGGGATCGGAGATTAATCCTTTCCAGCCCACCACGGTGCGCGGCTTTTCGAAATAGGTGCGCATGACGATTTCCAGCTCGCCCTGATGCTTTTCACGCAGCACCTGAAGGCGACGAGCATAATCCATCGCTGCATCGAGGTCATGAATGGAGCAGGGGCCCACTATCGCCAGCAGACGACGGTCTTCACCGTTGAGGATTTTTTCAATACGATGGCGTGAGGCGGTGACGTGGGCCGCAACGTCCGGTGATACAGGGTGGCGCTGAGCAAGTTCAGCAGGCGTAATCAGGCTCTCAATTCGAGCGGTACGCAATTCATCGGTCTTATTCATGGAAGTCTCAGAAATTTGTTGCTTCACCAGTCAAAATGCTGGGAAGTGATGCACATCACGATAAACCAATCTGGGTTTAATTCAAGCGTGGCAGGTAATGTGCTCTCAATCACAAAGCTATGATAACTAAATTTGCTGCATTGTACTAGTGTGTTAGTACATTCTGCGACTTAATCCCATTATATCCATGATTTTCGTGGCAATTTCTTCAACCGAGTAGTTGGTACTGTTCAGCCATGGGATCTGATGACGGCGGTAAAGCGCCTCGACCTCGGCCACTTCCATTCGGCACTGGCGCATTGACGCATAGCGGCTGTTTTCCCGCCGCTCTTCACGAATGGCCGCCAGACGCTCAGGATTGATTGTCAGCCCGAACAGCTTATGCTGCAGCGGTTTGAGCGAGGCAGGCAGCACCAGGTTGTCCATATCATCGGCAATAAAGGGGTAGTTGGCTGCGCGAATGCCAAACTGCATCGCCAGATACAGGCTGGTCGGGGTTTTGCCGCAGCGCGAAACCCCCAGCAGAATCACCTGCGCCTGATCGAGATTACGCAGCGAGATGCCGTCGTCGTGTGCCAGGGTGTAGTCAATAGCGGCGATACGTGCATCGTATTTGGTCAGGTTGCCGGGGGTTAAGCCGTGGGTACGGTGAGCAATCGGCGTTGGGTCAAGCTTCAGCTCTTCCTGCAACGGCGCGACCAGTGCCTGCACAATATCCTGACAAAAACCTTCACATTGCAGAATAATGTCACGAATTTCGGGGATCACAATCGAATAGAACACAAGAGGCCGTACGCCCGTTTGCTGGTAGATAGCATCGATCTGTTCCTTCACCGCCCGCGCGCGACTTTCACTTTCGATAAACGGCAGAGTGATGCTGTTTATCGCTACCGGGAACTGCGACATGACCGCGTGGCCGAGCACCTCCGCCGTAATCGCGGTTCCGTCAGAAATATAAAATACCTGCCTGTCGACTGCGTTATCCATATTGCTTGACTCCCGTTAATTGCCTGAAAGGGTAAATTAAATTTAAACACAAGCCAGACGTATTTGTCTTAAATTTAAAAATGAAACGGTATTTTTATTTTTAATGAAATGGTCGTTTCAATTTCCAAAAGAGGTCAATAGACCGCATGTTTTTGTGCCTTTTCAGGCTAATCAGTAGGTTATGAATAAACAGGAATCAATCCTAAAAAGTAAAAAAATAATTTGCTTACACGATTCACCGTTTTTTTCGGCCGTTTAAATATGCGAGGATATTTTAAGTAGTCAGTCGTTTCTTATCACTGCTTCTTTAAATCAAAAAAGGATTGTCTCGATGTCCAACAATGGCTCGTCACCGCTGGTGCTTTGGTACAACCAACTCGGCATGAATGATGTAGACAGAGTTGGAGGCAAAAATGCCTCCTTGGGTGAAATGATTACTAATCTGTCCGGAATGGGTGTGTCTGTGCCCAACGGATTTGCCACCACTGCCGATGCGTTTAATCAGTTTCTCGACCAGAGCGGCGTAAACCAGCAGATTTATCAACTGTTGGATAACACCGATATTGACGACGTTACCGCCCTGGCGAAAGCCGGCGCGCAGATCCGCCAGTGGATCATCGACACACCTTTCCAGAGCGAACTGGAACAGGCAATTCACGAAGCGTATAACCAGCTGGCCGCTGATAACGCCAATGCCTCCTTTGCCGTGCGTTCTTCCGCAACAGCTGAAGATATGCCGGACGCTTCCTTCGCCGGTCAGCAGGAAACCTTCCTTAACGTCCAGGGCTATGACGCGGTGCTGGTGGCGGTGAAGCACGTGTTTGCTTCACTGTTCAACGACCGCGCTATTTCTTACCGCGTGCATCAGGGCTATGACCATCGCGGCGTCGCGCTCTCCGCGGGCGTACAGCTGATGGTGCGTTCCGACCTCGCTTCCTCTGGCGTCATGTTCTCCATCGATACCGAATCCGGCTTTGACCAGGTGGTGTTTATCACCTCCGCGTGGGGCCTGGGGGAAATGGTGGTGCAGGGCGCGGTGAACCCGGACGAGTTCTATGTTCACAAACCGACCCTCGCCGCCGGTCGTCCGGCGATTGTTCGCCGTACCATGGGCTCGAAGAAAATTCGTATGGTCTATGCGCCGACCCAGGAGCATGGCAAACAGGTGCGCATTGAAGACGTGCCGCAGCAGCAAAGCGATATTTTCTCGCTGACTAACGACGAAGTGCAGGAGTTGGCGAAGCAGGCGGTACAAATTGAAAAGCACTACGGTCGTCCGATGGACATCGAGTGGGCAAAAGACGGTCATACCGGCAAGCTGTTTATCGTTCAGGCGCGTCCTGAGACGGTACGTTCGCGCGGGCAGGTGATGGAACGTTATACGCTGCACTCGCAAGGGCGTATCGTGGCGGAAGGCCGCGCCATCGGTCACCGTATTGGCGCGGGCCCGGTTAAAGTCATTCATGACATCAGCGAAATGAATCGCATCCAGCCGGGCGATGTCCTGGTCACCGACATGACCGACCCGGATTGGGAACCGATCATGAAAAAAGCGGCGGCGATTGTCACCAACCGCGGCGGACGTACCTGCCACGCGGCGATTATTGCCCGTGAGCTGGGGATCCCGGCGGTGGTGGGCTGTGGCGATGCCACCGAGCGCATGAAGGATGACGAAAAGGTCACCGTTTCCTGTGCCGAAGGCGACACCGGCTACGTTTACGCCGACCTGCTGGACTTCAGCGTGAAAAGCTCCAGCGTGGATACCATGCCGGATCTGCCGCTGAAGATCATGATGAACGTCGGCAACCCGGACCGCGCGTTTGACTTCGCCTGCTTGCCAAACGAAGGCGTGGGTCTGGCGCGTCTGGAGTTCATCATCAACCGTATGATCGGCGTGCACCCACGTGCACTGCTCGAATTCGACGACCAGGAACCAAAACTGCAAAACGAAATCCGCGAAATGATGAAAGGGTTCGATTCGCCGAAAGAGTTCTACGTTGGCCGTCTGACGGAAGGGATCGCCACGCTGGGCGCGGCGTTCTATCCGAAACGCGTGATTGTGCGTCTGTCTGACTTTAAGTCGAACGAATACGCCAATCTGGTCGGCGGCGAACGTTATGAACCGGAAGAAGAGAACCCGATGCTCGGCTTCCGCGGTGCTGGTCGCTATGTGTCTGACAGCTTCCGTGACTGCTTTGCCCTCGAGTGTGAAGCGGTGAAACGCGTGCGTAACGACATGGGACTGACCAACGTCGAAATCATGGTACCGTTCGTACGTACCGTGGATCAGGCGAAAGCGGTGGTGGATGAACTGGCGCGTCAGGGCCTCAAGCGCGGTGAAAACGGGCTGAAGATCATCATGATGTGTGAGATTCCGTCCAACGCCCTGCTGGCGGAGCAGTTCCTTGAACACTTTGACGGCTTCTCCATTGGCTCAAACGACATGACGCAGCTGGCGCTGGGTCTGGATCGAGACTCTGGCGTCGTTTCCGCGCTGTTCGATGAGCGTAATGAGGCGGTGAAAGCGCTGCTGTCGATGGCGATTCGCGCAGCCAAGAAGCAGGGCAAGTATGTCGGTATCTGCGGCCAGGGGCCGTCCGATCACGAAGACTTTGCTGCCTGGCTGATGGACGAAGGGATCGATAGCCTGTCGCTGAACCCGGACACCGTTGTGCAGACCTGGCTGAGTCTGGCCGAGCTGAAAAAGTGATGACCATTCTGCTGAGATCCCGGGCGTTCAGTTAATGCCTGGGTGACGGCAAAGCGGTGATATAGAAATCCGTAATCTCACAGAGATTACGGATTTTTTTGGTGAGTCATACTGTTACGGCTATGAGCGCCAAACGTTCAATTAGCGCGATTCTCACCTGAGTTACCAATAAGGCTTCCAGCACTGACGTACGCGAATCAGAGCTTCAAGGTAAAAGTAATCTCCCCAGGAACAGCATTCATCAACGCCTTTACCGGCCGGCATATGATAAACCGAATGCATCAGCAGTCCCTCACAGCTCTCGTCATGGGTAGAAAGATAGTGCTCCGTTAATGAATGAATAATGTGCAGTGCGCACTCTTCATACTGCATCCGATGCGCATCGGTTGCAGGGAGCGCTTTCGTCAGCTCCAGCAGCCCACAGGCTGCAATAGCGGCGGCGGAACTGTCGCGCACGGCGTCGGTATCAACGAGCGCCAGATCCCAGTGGCAGACGAAGTCTTCTGGCAAACGGTTGATAAAGTAGTGGCTCAGGCTACGCGTCAGGTCGACCAGGCTGCTTTTGCCGGTATACAGGTAGCTGAGCATAAACCCGTAAATTCCCCACGCCTGTCCACGCGCCCAGCAGGAACTATCGCTATAGCCCTGGTGCGTGTTGCCATAGCGCGGTTCGCCGGTGTTCACGTCCATATAGTAGGTGTGATACGTCGAAGCATCGGGCCTGACAATATATTTTGCAGCCTGCGTGGCGTGGGACAATGCCGCCTGGGCAAAGGCAGGGTTACCCGTCTGCTCGCTAGCCCAGTAGAGCAGCGGAAGGTTCATATTGCAGTCGATAATCATCCGCCCTTGTTGCTCCGGGTCCGTCAGATCGCCCCAGGCCTGGATAATCCCCGCCGTGGGGTTGTAGCGTTGCATCATCATTTCCGCCGCATGCAGCGCGATATCGCGCGCACGGGTATTGCCGGTCAGACGCCATGCGTTTACGCAGGAGAGACTATAGAGAAAACCAAGGTCATGGGTATCCGTCTCAACCCGGTTTGCCAGCCGATGAGCAAAAGAGAGAATAAATCGCTCAGCCGCCTGACGATATTTATCGTAGCCGGTCATCTCCCAGAGTAGCCAAAGCTGGCCGGTCCAGAAACTATTGGTCCACTGATTATTTTCTGCCGGTTGCCATTTCCCTCCTTCGCAGGCTTCATTAGGAAACTTATCGCCCAGCGCAAATAGCGTGCGGTCAATCCGTGAGGTAATATGCTGAAGAGCATTATCCACTTTTATTTTTAATACCTGACGATCTATCGGTGCGTTATCGAATGGGCGCAGGGATTCAGTAACGACGTGCGCCGTTTTATTACGAGTCATAAATTATCCTGTAATTACTACTTGGGTGTTTAAATAATTCTTGATTACGCGCTTTCAGCGCGGGCTGGTAATGTCTTTTTTCCCGCAATGCTGCTGGATAAGGTAAAAGCCGAGATGGCTGTGAATAATAACGCGCAGCAGCCCATGATTAAAAATGTGTGAGAGAAACCTATTTTATCGTATAAATAACCCGCCGGTGGTGCGACGACAACGGAACCTACATAGACCATGGCCTGATAACCTAATAAATACATGGTGGCATTGACCCGTTTGTGGAAATGCTCCGCGATGTATTTAAAAACTGATATTAAGAGCAGCGCGATTTCAACACCATAGAAAGGTTTGATAATCGAAATCATAATAGGGTCGACGGTCAAGCCAGACAGAATCAGACGGCAACCCACCACTAACCCACAGAGCAATAATCCTTTTTTGGCCCCGTAATAGTTAACTAACGCCGGAATAAACATCATCATCAGAAATTCGATACCGGCCTGTAGCGTTCCCAGGTAACCATACCAGGCATTACCTTGCTCTTTGGTGGCAAAGAAGGAGACAAAATAGCGCGGGAACTGTTGCTCCGCGACAAACATCATCCACGCAACGCCGGCGACATACAGGCTAAACATCCAGAATTTACGGCTTTGCATCAAGGCGATGACATCGGCAAAAACAATCTTGTTATCGGAGATAACGGTGTTATTGCGCAGCTGTTCGTCACCTATCTTCAAACTCAATAACACCGCCAGCATCACTAAAGAGGTCGTACTGCTCAGCAGAAAGTTAGCCGCGGGCGTATAGTTAAAAAGTACCCCCGACACCGAGGCGGCAAGCGCCCAGCCAAGCGAGCCCCACATTCTGATACGGCCAAACTCCAGACCGTAAAGGCGACTGAAGCGATCGGCATACGACTCGGCGGCTGCCACACCGGCATACCAGCCTAAGCTTAAATAAAATGCCCCTATAATAATTCCCAGCAGCGTATGGCTTAGCAGTAGAGGTTGATAAATAAAAACAAAAAAAGGTGCCATTAAAGCTGATGTGGCACAAACAAAATAGAGCAACCACTTGCTCATCCCTATTTTGTCCATGATGTAACCGTATACTGGCTTTAATACTACGGCAAAGACACCATTGACGGCGAATACAGTACCAATAGTGACGCTATCCAATCCAACTTTCTGACTTAACCATAAGGCATATAACCCAAAGCTGGAAGACCAGGTAAAAAAATAGAGAAATATAAAACTGCTCATTTTGAACTGTGCTATACGGGTCAATAACATCGTGTTCATGATGCGACTCCAGTATAAATTGGGTAATCATCAGAGTACGGAACAAGCATAACATATTCTGTCGTAATCATAATTTCCTGCCGTGTTGATAGATATTTATAGGATAAGGCCTGAAAGCACAACCCGGATGCTGACGGACGGAGATTAGCGTCTTTATTTCCCGTGCTAGCGTGAGCATGTTCACAGAATTATTGTCATTTTTAAGTTTGATTAGATTTATGTTCAAACATTAAGCAATATCTGCAATGTATAGCAG
>NZ_JANEWH010000087.1:0-20902 GCF_028069715.1 Kluyvera sp. Awk 3
AAGTAGACGTTTTAAGATTGTTGGCAACGGGATAAAAAAAGGGCCGCTTGCGCGGCCCTTTCGGTGAGAGCGTTTTAGTGATGCTCAACCTTATGGCTGTGCTCAATGTCTTCGTTTTTACGACTGAAACGACGACGCACGACCACGAAGAACACCGGTACGAAGAAGATAGCCAGTACGGTCGCCGTGACCATCCCGCCCATTACGCCGGTACCAACGGCGTTCTGCGCACCGGAGCCTGCACCGGAACTGATAACCAGCGGCATTACGCCGAGGATAAAGGCCAGCGAGGTCATCAGGATTGGACGCAGACGCATACGAACCGCTTCCAGCGTCGCCTCGATGAGACCTTTACCTTCTTTGTCCATCAGGTCTTTGGCAAACTCAACAATCAAGATGGCGTTTTTCGCCGATAGACCGATGGTGGTCAACAGACCAACCTGGAAGTAAACGTCGTTGGTCAAACCGCGCAGCGTTGCGGCCAGCAGCGCACCAACAACCCCCAGCGGAACCACCAGCATAACCGAGAACGGAATTGACCAGCTCTCATACAGCGCTGCCAGACAGAGGAAGACGACGATCAGGGAAATCGCGTACAGGGCAGGGGCCTGGTTACCGGACAGACGTTCCTGGTAGGACATCCCCGTCCAGTCGTAGCCGATACCCGCAGGCAGTTTACCCGCCAGTTCTTCCATCAGGTTCATGGCCTCACCGGTACTCTTACCTTCAGCCGCCTGACCCAGGATTTCCATGGATGGCAGACCGTTGTAACGTTCCAGACGCGGTGAGCCGTATTCCCAACGTGAAGTAGAGAATGCGGAGAACGGCACCATCTGACCATCGCTACCGCGAACGTACCATTTGCCGATATCTTCCGGCAGCATACGGTATTTCGCTTCAGACATCAGGTACACCTTCTTCACACGACCGCGGTCGATGAAGTCGTTGACGTAGCTACCGCCCCAGGCCGTGCCGAGAGTGGTATTGATGTCGCTGATGGATACACCCAGCGCCTGGGCTTTTTCCTGGTCGATATCAATCTTGAACTGCGGCGTATCTTCCAGGCCGTTAGGACGTACGCCGGTCAGCACGTCTGGGTGCTGGGCAATCATCCCGAACAGCTGGTTACGCGCCTGGGTCAGTTTTTCGTGTCCCAGACCCGCCTGGTCAATCAGCTGGAAGTCGAAGCCGGTCGCGGTACCCAGTTCTACGATAGCCGGCAGGTTAAAGGCGAACACCATCGCGTCTTTAATCTGCGAGAAGTAGCCCATCGCACGACCGGTAATCGCTTCAACCTTGTTCTCTGCGCCCGGACGTTCACTCCAGTCTTTCAGCGACACGAACGCGATACCGGTGTTCTGGCCACGCCCCGCGAAGCCGAAGCCGTTTACGGCAAAGACGGATTCAACGTTGTTTTTCTCTTTGGTGAGATAGTAATCGGTCATCTCATCCAGCACTTTCTGCGTACGTTCCTGGGTCGCACCGGCAGGCAGCTGCGCCATGCTGAGGAATACGCCCTGGTCTTCGTCCGGCAGGAACGAGCTTGGCAGGCGTACAAACAGGAACGCCATGCCGACAACGATGATCAGATACAGCAGCAGGTAACGACCGGTGCTGCGCAGAATGTTGCCTACGCTATCGGTGTAGTGGTGCGTGCTCTTCTCGAACATCCGGTTAAACCAGCCGAAGAAACCGGTGGTTGTGCCGTGGCTGCCTTTCTGAATAGGTTTCAGCATAGTGGCACACAGCGCCGGCGTCAGAATCAACGCCACCAGTACCGACAGCGCCATCGCCGAAACGATAGTGATGGAGAACTGACGATAGATAGCACCGGTAGAACCGCCGAAGAAGGCCATCGGGATAAATACCGCGGACAGCACCATCGCGATACCGACCAGTGCGCCCTGAATCTGGCCCATGGACTTACGCGTCGCTTCTTTAGGCGGCAGGCCCTCTTCGGCCATCACACGCTCAACGTTCTCGACCACCACGATGGCGTCATCCACCAATAGCCCGATGGCGAGCACCATCCCGAACATCGTCAGGGTGTTTATCGAGAAGCCGAACGCGGCAAGCACCGCAAAGGTCCCGAGCAGGACGACCGGTACGGCGATGGTTGGGATCAACGTCGCGCGGAAGTTCTGCAGGAACAGATACATCACCAGGAACACCAGGATGATCGCTTCGACCAGTGTTTTCACTACTTCATGAATCGAGATCTTAACGAACGGGGTGGTGTCGTACGGGTAAACGATTTTCAGGCCTGACGGGAAGAACGGCTCCATTTTCACCAGTTCAGCGCGAATGGCATTCGCGGTGTCCAGGGCGTTAGCGCCGGTCGCCAGTTTAATCCCCAGACCGGAAGCCGGCTGTCCGTTAAACTTCGCTACCACGTCATAGCTTTCACCGCCGAGCTCAATTTTCGCAACGTCGCGCAGGCGAACCTGTGAACCGTCCTGATTGACCTTCAGCAGAATGTTGCCAAACTCTTCGGTATTCGTCAGTCGGGTCTGCGCCACGATAGAGGCGTTCAGCTGCTGGCCAGGTACAGGCGGCGTACCACCTAACTGACCTGCCGCAACCTGGGCGTTCTGCGCTTTCAGAGCGCTGATGACATCAACCGGCGTCAACTGGAAGTTGTTCAGCTTGTTCGGGTCCATCCAGATACGCATCGCATACTGAGAACCGAACAGCTGAACGTCGCCCACGCCGCTGGTACGGCTGATGGCGTCTTTCATGTTCGCTGCCACGTAGTCAGAAATATCGTCCTGGTTCATGGTGCCGTTGGTGTTGATAACACCGACGACCATCAGGAAGCTGCTGGACGCTTTCTCAACGCTGATACCCTGCTGCTGAACTTCCTGCGGCAGAAGCGGCGTTGCCAGTGCGAGCTTGTTCTGTACCTGAACCTGAGCGATGTCCGGATCGGTACCGGATTCGAAGGTCAGCGTGATGGTTGCGGTACCGGTGGAGTCGCCGTTGGAGGACATGTACATCAGGTGATCGATACCGTTCATATTCTGTTCGATAACCTGAGTAACCGTGTTCTGCACCGTTTCGGCGTCAGCACCGGGGTACATGGCTGTGATCGAAATTGCAGGCGGCGCAATCGTCGGATATTGCGCAACCGGCAATTTGAGGATCGATAGCCCCCCAGCCAGCATGATAATGATGGCGATCACCCACGCAAATATGGGGCGATCGATAAAGAAATTAGGCATGTCTTAACGGCTCCTGTTTAAGTTAAGACTTGGATTGTTCTGACTGAGCAGCGCCCGCTGCGGCTTGCTGTTTATCGTCAGAAGTGACTTCCTGGGCTTTTACCTGAACGCCAGGTTTCACTTTTTGCAGACCGCTGATGATGACGCGATCGCCATCTTTCAGACCTTCGGTCACCAGCCATTTATCGCCAATGGCCTGGGTTGCAACAATCTGGCGGGTTTCAACTTTATCGCCTTCACCGATAACCAGCGCACTCGCGTCGCCACGTGGCGTACGGGTGACACCCTGCTGAGGCACCAGCAGTGCAGTTGGGTTGGTACCTTCTTCCAGACGTGCACGCACGAACATGCCCGGCAGCAGCGTATGATCTGGGTTCGGGAAGATCGCGCGCAGCGTGATAGAACCGGTCGTCTGGTCAACGGTCACGTCAGAGAACTCTAAGGTGCCGCTCTGCGGATATTTGATGCCGTCGTTGGTCACCAGATCCACTTTCGCTTTGCCGTTTTCTTGTTTCAGTTTGCCATCCGCCAGCTCCTGCTTCAGGCGCAGGAAGTCGTTGCTGGACTGCGTAACGTCAACATAGATAGGGTCCAACTGCTGAACGGTGGCCAACGCGGTGGTTTGCCCGTTCTGTACCAGCGCGCCTTCGGTGACCGAAGACTTACCAATGCGTCCGCTGATAGGCGAGGTGACTTTGGTATAAGCCAGGTTGATACGCGCGGTTTCTACGGCGGCTTTTGCGGCGACAACGGCGGCGTTAGCCTGTTGGGCATCGGCCAGGGCGGTATCGTAATCCTGTTTACTGATGTACTGAGTACCCAGCAGTTTGGAGTAACGGCTGACGGTCAGTTTGGCGATGTTCGCTGCCGCTTCGGCTTTCGCTAAATCACCTTTCGCACTTTCATAAGACGCCTGGTAAGTTGCCGGATCAATCTGATACAGCGATTCGCCCGCTGTGATTTCGCCACCTTCGATAAAGTTGCGCTTCAGAATAATACCGCTGACCTGCGGACGAACTTCCGCGATACGGAAGGCGCTGGTACGTCCCGGTAATTCTGTCGTGATTACAAGAGGTTCAGATTTGAGCGTCACAACGCCAACTTCTGGCATATGTTGTGCTCCTTGCTGAGCTGGTTTGTCGTCACATCCTGTTAGCGCTAAGCTGCCTGAGAGCATCAGAACGACCGCCAGAGGCGTTAACCCTCTGTTTTTGTTCATATGTAAACCTCGAGTGTCCGATTTCAAATTGATCAATGGAACAAGCGTCCACAAACCCATTGCTGCGTTTGTATTATCGTCATACTATGGTACATACATTCATAAATGTATGTAAATCTAACCCCTGCAATTTCACCGACCTATGGCACGAAAAACCAAAGAACAAGCGCAAGCTACGCGTCAGCACATACTGGATGTTGCCCTACGGTTGTTCTCACAGCAGGGGGTATCATCTACTTCACTCGCCGAGATTGCAAAAGCGGCTGGGGTGACGCGTGGGGCAATCTACTGGCACTTTAAGGATAAGTCGGATCTGTTTAACGAAATCTGGGCGTTATCAGAATCCAGCATCAGCGATCTTGAGATTGAGTATCGGGCAAAATACCCGGGGGATCCACTCTCAGTATTGAGGGAAATCCTGGTTTACATTCTCGAAGCTACCGTTCTCGAAGAGCGCCGACGTCTGATGATGGAAATCATTTTTCACAAATGTGAGTTTGTCGGTGAAATGGCCGTAGTGCAACAGGCACAGCGTAATTTATGTTTAGAAAGTTACGATCGCATTGAACAGACGTTAAATGACTGTGTGGCAGCCAACGTCTTACCGGCTAATTTGCTCAGTCGCCGCGCGGCTATTCTCACCCGCAGCTATATTTCCGGGCTGATGGAAAACTGGCTGTTTGCCCCAACTTCGTTCGACCTACGGGCAGAGGCGCAGGCTTATGTCGCCATCCTGCTCGAGATGTACCAATTTTGCCCGACGCTGCGCGGCGAGACGCCGGCCTGAACCTTCCTTAATTACCAGGAATAATCCTGGATTCTGCGACTTTTCGCCTGTAGCCAGAAGTGCTATTCTGCGCGGGCATTTATCCCCGGTTTTTCACCGGCTTTAGCAACCACTCATGTTAAAATTATGCTGCATAATATCCGCCCTCGGGCCACGATTTCCGCATTTTTCATTATTATTGTCTGCTTTCTTTTCTCGTTAGCCACGGCGCAGGCGCGCGCGCTCAACGGTAGCGATATTCCTGACCGCGCCGATGTCCAGGATCAGCTATCGGCGTTGAATAACAAGAAAGACCTGACGCCGCAGGAAAAACTGGTTCAGCAGGACCTCACGGAGACTCTGCAGCTGCTGGATAAAATCGACAACGTGAAGGCGGAAACCGCGGCGCTGCAAAAACAGGTGGATCAAGCTCCGCTCAAGCTGCGTCAGGCCACCGATAATCTCAATGCGCTGAGTGACGTTGATAGTGATGAAGAAACGCGAAAAACGTTGAGCACGCTGTCCTTGCGCCAGCTGGAAGCTCGCGTCTCGCAGGCCGTTGACGATTTGCAAAATGCGCAAAACGACCTTGCCACTTACAACAGCCAGCTGGTTTCGCTGCAAACCCAGCCAGAGCGCGTACAGAACGCCATGAACTCAGCCTCGCAGCAACTGCTGCAGGTGCGAAACAGCCTGAACGCGAACACCGTCGGGGACGGGCTGCGGCCGACCCAGCAGACGATGCTACAGGTGCAGAAAACGCTGCTCGACGCCGAAATTGAGCTACAGCGTAAAAGCCTCGCCAGCAATACCTCTTTGCAGGATACCCTGCAAAAACAACGTGACTACGTGACCGCTTACAGCACGCGTCTGGAGCACCAGCTTCAACTGCTGCAGGAAGCGGTGAACAGCAAGCGCCTGACGCTGACGGAAAAAACCGCCGCTGAAAACGCCTCGCCGGAAGAGACCGCCCGCATTCAGGGCAATCCGCTGGTGAAGCAGGAGCTGGAAGTTAACCATCAGTTAAGCCAGAAGTTGATTACCGCCACCGAAAGCGGCAACCAACTGGTGCAACAGAACATCAAGGTGAAAACCTGGCTCGACCGCGCGCTGCAATCTGAACGTAACGTAAAAGAGCAGATTGCCGTCCTGAAGGGAAGCCTGCTGCTGTCGCGTATTCTTTATCAACAGCAGCAGACGCTGCCGTCGGCGGATGAACTGGAGGATATGACCACCCGCATCGCCGACCTGCGACTCGAACAGTTTGAGATTAACCAGCAGCGTGATGCCCTGTTCCAGAGCGATGAATTCGTCGCCAAACTGGAGGAAGGGCATAGCAGCGAAGTGGATAGCGAAGTGCACGACGCGCTGCTGCAAATTGTCGATGCGCGCCGCGAAATGCTGGATCTGATCAACAAACAGCTGGGCACCCAGCTGATGATGGCTATCAACCTGCAAATCAATCAGCAGCAGTTGATGAGCGTGTCAAAAAGCCTGAAATCTATTCTGACCCAGCAAATTTTCTGGGTTAACAGCAATAAACCGATGGACTGGGACTGGATTAAGTCCTTCCCGGAAGCGCTGAAAGACCAGTTTAAGTCGATGAAAATCACCGTAAACTGGGAGAAAGCGTGGCCCGCCGTGTTTGTCGCCTTCCTTGCCGGGCTTCCGCTGCTGCTGATTGCCGGGCTGATTCGCTGGCGGCTACAGTGGTTGCGCAGCTATCAGGACAAGCTCGGCGATCAGGTGGGTAATCTTCGTAACGACAGCCAACTGCATACGCCGAAGGCTATCCTCATCGATCTCATTCGCGCGCTGCCGGTGGTGCTGATCATTCTGGCGATTGGCCTGATTTTGCTCACCATGCAACTCAACATCAGCGCGCTGCTGTGGGCATTCAGTAAAAAGCTGGCGATTTTCTGGCTGGTGTTTGGCCTGTGCTGGAAGGTGCTGGAGAAAAACGGCGTTGCCGTACGCCACTTCAATATGCCGGAACAGCTGACCAGCCACTGGCGTCGGCAGATTGTGCGCATCAGCCTGGCGCTGCTGCCGCTGCACTTCTGGTCGGTGGTGTCCGAGCTTTCGCCGCTGAACCTGATGGACGACGTGCTGGGGCAGTTCGTGATTTTCCTTAACCTGCTGGTGATTGCGACGCTGATGTGGCCAATGTGCCGCGAAAGCTGGCGCGATAAAGAATCACACAGCCTGCGCCTGATCACCATGACCGTGCTGGCGTTGGTGCCGGTCGGCCTGATGGTGCTGACCGCCACCGGTTATTTCTACACCACGCTGCGCCTCTCTGGCCGCTGGATTGAAACCGTTTATCTGGTGATCTTCTGGAACCTGCTTTACCAGACCGTGCTTCGCGGCCTGAGCGTCGCGGCGCGACGCATCGCATACCGTCGTGCGGTCGCGCGTCGGCAGAATATGGTGAAAGAGGGGGCCGAAGGCGCCGAACCGCAGGAAGAACCGGCGATCGCGCTGGAGCAGATCAACCAGCAGACGCTGCGTATCACCATGCTGGTGATGATTGCGCTGTTTGGCGTGATGTTCTGGGCTATCTGGTCTGACTTAATTACCGTCTTTAGCTATCTGGACAGCATCACCCTGTGGCATTACAACGGCACCGAAGCCGGGGCGAGCGTGGTGAAAAGCGTCACCATGGGCAGCCTGCTGTTCGCCATTATCGCCTCGATGGTGGCGTGGGCGCTGATCCGTAACTTACCAGGTCTTCTGGAAGTGCTGGTGCTTTCGCGGCTGAACATGCGTCAGGGGGCCTCCTACGCCATCACCACGATTCTGAACTACGTGATTATCGCCGTCGGGGCGATGACCGTGTTCGGCTCGCTGGGCGTGTCGTGGGATAAACTGCAGTGGCTGGCCGCCGCGCTATCGGTAGGTCTTGGTTTTGGCTTGCAGGAGATTTTCGGTAACTTCGTCTCCGGCCTGATTATTCTGTTTGAACGTCCGGTTCGCATTGGCGATACGGTGACGATCGGCACCTTCTCCGGGACGGTTAGCAAGATCCGCATCCGCGCGACGACCATTACTGATTTCGATCGCAAAGAGGTGATCATCCCGAACAAGGCTTTCGTCACCGAACGCCTGATCAACTGGTCGCTCAGCGATACCATCACCCGCGTGGTGATCCGCCTCGGCGTGGCTTATGGATCGGATCTGACCAAAGTGAAAGAGGTGCTGCTGAAAGCGGCGATGGAGCATCCGAAGGTGATGCACGATCCGGAGCCGTCGGTCTTCTTTACCGCTTTTGGTGCCAGCACGCTGGATCACGAACTGCGTCTGTACGTGCGTGAACTGCGCGACCGCAGCTACACCGTCGATGAACTGAACCGCACCATCGACCGCCTGTGCCGCGAAAACGACATCAATATCGCCTTCAACCAGCTGGAAGTGCATCTGCACAATGAGAAGGGCGATGAAGTGACGGAAGTGAAGCGCGATAGTAAAAATGACGGCAAGGATATGATTGCCGATTAATCCGTAGGCCTGATAAGAGCCGCGCCATCAGGCACGCCGCCGTATATTGCCGGATGGCGGCGTTGCCTTATCCGGCCTACAGATCGTGTCCTGGGCGCTAAGGCGCCTCATCCGGGCGGCTTTTCAGCTTGTTGATGTAATCTTTGCGCACCATCTCCAGCGCGCTTAGCACAATTTCCGGGGCGATTTGGTTGCTCTCCAGCAGCTCTATTAAATCGACCGCCAGCTTGACGTCATCGGGCGCGTTTTCCAGCGACATACTTTCTCCTTTAGCGCGTGATGCGCGCCAGCACTCGTTCTATTTCTTCCAGCGCCTGACGGCAGCGGGCAAGTCGACCGTCAAAGGCGGTAATTTCGCGGGCCAGACGCTGTTGATCGTCGAGCGTGGTCGCCTGCTGATACTGCTGCTGGCGCTGCTGCTTCATCTCCAGCAGACGACGCTCAAACTCCTGTGTTTCCAGCCGCTTACGCTGCCAGCGACGTAACCCCGGCGAGGCGCTGTCCCACACACGCAGCGACCAGGCTTCGCTTTCCCGATTGATGGCTTCAATTTGCGCCGCAAGACGTTCAGCAAGCCAGGCAACCTGCGGCAGCTGTTGCTGCTCGACGGCGTGCTTTAACTCCTGAAAATGGGCGTTCGCCTCATCAAGATAGGCCTGCATTTGGGTGCTGCGCGTCTGGAACAGCTGACGGTCAAAGCGGGTGCTCAGCGTGGCGTGCGCGGAAAGCGGCGCGATACGCGCCTGCAGACGCGCAAGCTGTTGTTCCAGCGTTTGTAAAAGCAGGGCCGTTTTCACCGGATTCTCCGTTTTCTTGTTATCGGCTATGCTACAGTAGCATGCTCATTTGATAACGATTCGCATTATGCAGCGTACTATTCTAATCATTATTGGCTGGCTGGCGGTAGCCCTCGGCACAATCGGCGTTGTGCTGCCGCTGTTGCCCACCACGCCGTTTATTCTGCTGGCCGCCTGGTGCTTCGCCCGCTCGTCGCCGCGTTTTCATAACTGGCTGCTGTATCGCTCCTGGTTTGGCGGCTATCTGCGCCACTGGCAGCGTTACAAAGCTATGCCGCCGGGCGCGAAGCCGCGCGCCATCGCGGTGATTTTGTTGACCTTTGCTGTTTCGCTGTGGCTGGTCAATTTGCTGTGGGTTCGTCTACTGCTGCTGGTCATCCTCTGCGGATTGTTGATTTTTTTATGGCGAATTCCCGTCGTTGATGCAGAGCAACAAAAGCCGTGAACCGCATTAATGGTGTTGCAATTCTGCGAGCTTGCCAGTAAATTCTGGCGTTTTCGAGCACAGGCGCGCCTGGTTAAAAGTTAATCAAATGTAACTTTTAGCCCATTTTGCTCGCCTTGAGTAACACTGTTTCAATCAGGCACAAACCTATGACCGCAACTGCACAGCAGCTTGAATATCTGAAGAACAGCATCCAGAGCATCCAGGATTATCCGAAACCTGGCATTCTTTTCCGCGATGTCACCAGCTTACTGGAAGACCCGAAAGCCTACGCGCTCAGCATTGAACTGCTGGTCGAGAAGTACAAAGACGCCGGTATCACCAAAGTCGTGGGTACCGAAGCGCGTGGTTTCCTGTTTGGCGCGCCGGTCGCGCTGGCAATGGGCGTAGGTTTTGTCCCGGTGCGTAAACCGCGCAAGCTGCCGCGTGAAACCATCGCCGAAAGCTACGAGCTGGAGTACGGCACCGATCAGCTGGAAATCCACGTTGACGCGATCAAGCCGGGCGACAAAGTGCTGGTGGTCGACGATCTGCTGGCAACCGGCGGGACCATTGAAGCGACGGTGAAACTGATCCGTCGTCTGGGTGGCGAAGTGCACGATGCGGCCTTCATCATCAACCTGTTCGATCTGGGCGGCGAACAGCGCCTGGAAAAACAGGGCATCACCAGCTACAGCCTGGTGAATTTCCCGGGGCACTAAGCATTTCCCGATACATAGCCTCGCCGATCCGGCGGGGCTGTGGTAGCATTATCCCTTCGTGAATCCACCTTCCAGCGTTTCAGAGCCTGCCAATGAGTTATCAGGTCTTAGCCCGAAAATGGCGCCCACAAACCTTTGCTGACGTCGTCGGCCAGGAACATGTGCTGACCGCACTGGCGAACGGCTTATCGTTAGGGCGCATTCATCACGCATATCTCTTTTCCGGCACCCGTGGCGTCGGGAAAACCTCTATCGCCCGCTTACTGGCGAAGGGGCTGAACTGCGAAACCGGCATTACTGCCACGCCTTGCGGCGTGTGTGATAACTGCCGTGAAATTGAGCAGGGGCGTTTCGTCGATTTAATTGAGATCGACGCCGCCTCGCGAACCAAAGTCGAAGATACTCGCGACCTGCTGGATAACGTTCAGTACGCGCCCGCGCGCGGCCGCTTTAAGGTCTATCTGATCGACGAAGTGCACATGCTCTCCCGCCATAGCTTCAACGCGCTGTTGAAGACGCTGGAGGAGCCGCCTGCGCACGTCAAATTCCTGCTGGCGACCACCGATCCGCAAAAATTGCCGGTGACCATTCTCTCGCGTTGTCTTCAGTTCCACCTCAAGGCGCTCGACGTTGAGCAGATTCGCCATCAGCTTGAGCATATCCTCGACGAAGAGCATATCGTCCACGAGCCTCGCGCCCTGCAGCTGCTGGCGCGTGCGGCGGACGGTAGCCTGCGCGATGCGTTAAGCCTCACCGACCAGGCGATTGCCAGCGGCGAAGGCCAGCTGACAACCGTCTCCGTCAGCGAAATGCTTGGCACGCTGGATGACGACCAGGCGCTGTCGCTGATTGAAGCGCTGGTGGCCGCGAATGGCGAGCGGACGATGGAACTGGTTAACGATGCCGCGCTGCGCGGCGTCGACTGGGAGGCGCTGCTGGTTGAAATGCAGAGTCTGCTGCACCGGATTGCCATGGTTCAGTTGTCGCCTGCGGCGCTGGGCAGCGATATGGCGGCGATTGAACAACGGATGCGCAACCTTGCGCGTACCGTGCCGCCCACCGATGTGCAGTTGTACTATCAAACGCTGCTGATTGGCCGCAAAGAGCTGCCGTTCGCGCCGGATCGCCGCATGGGCATTGAAATGACGCTGCTGCGCGCATTGGCATTTCATCCGAATGCGCCGCTGCCGGAGCCGGAAAGGCCGCAGCAGACGTTTGCGCCTGCCTATGCCCCGGTGACGCAACAGCCTGCGCCCATGCCTTCTGCCGCACCGATGACGCCGCCGCCAGCGGCCGCGCCGCTGCCGGAGTCCACCAATCAGGTGCTGGCCGCGCGACGTCAGTTGCAGCAAAGCAGTCAGGGAGCAACCACCCCAAAAAAGAGTGAACCGGCAGCCGCTTCCCGCGCGCGGCCGGTGAATAACGCTGCGCTGGAAAGACTGGCTTCGGTGTCCGAACGCGTTCAGGCGCGCCCGGCGCCGTCCGCGTTGACCCAACCGGCGGCGAAAAAAGAGGCTTATCGCTGGAAAGCGACCACGCCGGTTGAAGAAGTCAAAAAAGAAGAAGTCGCCACGCCAAAAGCGTTGAAGAAAGCGCTGGAGCATGAAAAAACGCCGGAACTGTCGGCGAAGCTGGCGGCGGAATCATTAGAGCGCGACCCGTGGGCGGCGGAGGTCAGCCAGATGGCGCTGCCGAAGCTGGTCGAGCAGGTGGCGCTCAACGCGTGGAAAGAGCAGGACGGCAGTACGGTGTGCCTGCATCTGCGCCCGACGCAGCGGCATCTTAATTCCCCCGGCGCGAAGCAGAAGCTGGCTGAGGCGATGAGCAGTTTATACGGCGCGCCTGTTGAATTGACCATCGTGGAAGATGATAATCCGGCGGTGCGTACGCCGCTGGAGTGGCGACAGGCCATTTATGAAGAGAAACTCGCGCAGGCGCGCGAGTCGATCATCGCGGATAATAACATTCAGACCCTGCGCCGGTTCTTCGACGCGGACCTGGATGAAGAGAGTATTCGCCCCATTTGACCGCAAGCGCTGCTTACGGTCGTTATTCTTTAACGTGACCTACTGAGAGAGAAGCCTATGTTTGGTAAAGGCGGTCTGGGTAACCTGATGAAACAGGCCCAGCAGATGCAAGACAAAATGCAGAAAATGCAGGAAGAAATCGCCCAGCTGGAAGTCACCGGCGAATCTGGCGCAGGTCTGGTCAAAGTGACCATCAACGGCGCGCACAACTGCCGTCGCGTTGAAATCGACCCAAGCCTGCTGGAAGACGACAAAGAGATGCTGGAAGACCTGGTCGCTGCGGCGTTCAACGATGCGGCGCGCCGTATTGATGAAACCCAGAAAGAGAAAATGGCCTCTGTATCCTCCGGTATGCAGCTGCCGCCAGGCTTCAAGATGCCGTTCTGATGCAAACCAGTCCGCTGTTAACTCAGCTGATGGAAGCACTGCGCTGCCTGCCGGGCGTTGGCCCGAAGTCGGCGCAGCGCATGGCGTTTACCCTGCTGCAGCGTGACCGCAGCGGCGGGATGCGTCTGGCGCAAGCGTTAACCCGCGCGATGTCGGAAATCGGCCACTGCGCCGATTGCCGCACCTTCACCGAGCAGGAGGTGTGCAACATTTGTGCGAACCCGCGTCGCCAGGAAAACGGCCAGGTCTGCGTGGTGGAGAGTCCGGCGGACATCTACGCCATTGAGCAGACCGGGCAGTTCTCCGGCCGCTACTTCGTGCTGATGGGGCATCTGTCGCCGCTCGACGGCATCGGCCCGGATGATATTGGTCTTGACCGCCTTGAGCAGCGTCTGGAAACGGAGCAGCTCACGGAGATTATCCTCGCCACCAACCCGACGGTGGAAGGGGAAGCCACGGCCAACTATATCGCTGAGCTGTGCGCGCAATATGGCGTTGAAGCCAGCCGTATCGCCCACGGCGTTCCGGTAGGCGGTGAGCTGGAGATGGTCGATGGCACCACGCTGTCGCACTCGCTGGCCGGTCGTCATAAGATTCGTTTTTAATCAAACGAGAGCAGGATTTTCTGCTCTCGCTTGAAATCCTCACCACCCATCCCCATTTTCCTCTCATCGCTTTTTTTACCTTGTAATCACCATTGAGGTATTTTGCAATGAAAGGACAAGAAACACGTGGCTTTCAGTCAGAAGTAAAACAGCTTCTGCACCTGATGATCCATTCTCTGTATTCCAATAAAGAAATCTTCCTGCGTGAGCTTATCTCTAACGCTTCAGATGCTGCCGACAAGCTGCGCTTCCGCGCGCTGTCTAACCCGGATCTGTATGAGGGCGATGGCGAGCTGCGCGTACGCGTCTCCTTCGATAAAGATAAGCGTACGTTGACCATTGCCGACAACGGTATTGGTATGAATCGCGACGAGGTGATCGATCATCTCGGGACGATCGCAAAATCCGGCACCAAAGCATTCCTCGAATCCATGGGCTCAGACCAGGCCAAAGACAGCCAGCTGATCGGTCAGTTCGGCGTCGGTTTCTATTCCGCGTTTATCGTGGCGGATAAAGTTACCGTGCGCACCCGTGCGGCGGGCGATAGCGCAGAGAACGGTGTGTTCTGGGAATCCGAAGGCGCGGGCGAATACACCGTGGCCGACATCACCAAAGACGATCGCGGTACCGAAATTACCCTGCACCTGCGCGAAGGCGAGGACGAGTTCCTCGACGACTGGCGCGTACGCTCGATCATCAGCAAATATTCCGACCATATCGCGCTGCCGGTAGAAATAGAGAAATCCGAAGAGAAAGACGGCGAAACTGTGGTTTCCTGGGAGAAAATCAACAAAGCGCAGGCGCTGTGGACGCGTAATAAAGCCGAGCTGAACGACGATGAATACAAAGCGTTCTACAAGCATATCGCCCACGACTTTACCGACCCGCTGACCTGGAGCCACAACCGTGTGGAAGGTAAGCAGGAGTACACCAGCCTGCTGTATATCCCGTCGCAGGCGCCGTGGGATATGTGGAACCGCGATCATAAACACGGTCTGAAGCTGTACGTGCAGCGCGTCTTTATCATGGACGACGCCGAGCAGTTTATGCCGAACTACCTGCGTTTTGTGCGCGGGCTGATAGACTCCAACGATCTGCCGCTGAACGTCTCCCGTGAAATTCTGCAGGACAGCAACGTCACCCGTAACCTGCGTAACGCCCTGACCAAGCGCGTACTGCAGATGCTGGATAAGCTGGCGAAAGACGACGCCGAGAAGTACCTGACCTTCTGGAAACAGTTTGGTCTGGTGCTGAAAGAAGGTCCGGCGGAAGACCATGCTAACCAGGAAGCGATCGCCAAACTGCTGCGCTTTGCGTCTACCCATACCGACACTTCCGAGCAGAACGTGTCGCTGGCCGACTACGTGTCGCGCATGAAAGAAGGGCAGGAGAAGATCTACTACATCACCGCCGACAGCTATGCTGCGGCGAAGAGCAGCCCGCATCTGGAGCTGCTGCGTAAGAAAGGCATCGAAGTGCTGCTGCTTTCCGACCGCATCGATGAGTGGATGATGAACTACCTGACCGAGTTCGACGGCAAGCCGTTCCAGTCCGTTGCTAAAGCCGATGAGTCCATCGACAAGCTGGCGGATGAAGTGGACGAGAGCGCTAAAGAAGCAGAAAAAGCGCTGACTCCGTTCGTTGAACGCGTGAAAACCCTGCTGGGCGACCGCGTGAAAGAGGTGCGTCTGACTCACCGTCTGACCGACACCCCGGCCATCGTCACCACCGACGCCGATGAAATGAGCACCCAGATGGCGAAGCTGTTTGCCGCTGCGGGCCAGGCCGCGCCGGAAGTGAAGTACATCTTTGAACTGAACCCGGACCACGTGCTGGTGAAACGCACCGCGGATACCCAGGACGAAGGGCAGTTTAAAGAGTGGGTTGAACTGCTGCTCGACCAGGCGCTGTTCGCCGAGCGCGGTACGTTGGACGATCCTAACCAGTTTATCCGCCGCATGAACCAGCTGCTGGTGTCATAAACCTTACCCTCACCCTAACCCTCTCCCTGAAAGGGAGGGGGACTGGCCCGGCGCTGGTATTCTCCCTCTCCCAGTGGGAGAGGGGCGGGGTGAGGGCATCAAACTGCTCCGTACGCAAAATATCTGACCATTAACCGTTTCAGCCGTCCCGCCTTCCTTGAGCCATCGCCGTTCTGGTGGTATCTTTTAGCGCTTTTTAAAAAATATTGACAACCTTTGAGGGGATTTTCGCAATGCGTATCATTCTGCTTGGCGCACCTGGCGCGGGTAAAGGAACTCAGGCACAGTTCATCATGGAGAAATATGGCATTCCGCAAATTTCCACCGGTGATATGCTGCGCGCCGCTGTTAAATCCGGCAGCGAGCTGGGCAAACAGGCTAAAGACATCATGGACGCCGGCAAACTGGTTACTGACGAACTGGTTATCGCGCTGGTCAAAGAGCGTATCGCTCAGGAAGACTGCCGCAACGGTTTCCTGCTGGACGGCTTCCCGCGCACCATTCCGCAGGCTGACGCCATGAAAGAAGCGGGCATCAACGTTGACTACGTGCTGGAATTCGACGTACCAGACGAGCTGATCGTTGACCGTATCGTTGGCCGTCGCGTACACGCCGCTTCTGGCCGCGTTTACCACATCAAATTCAACCCGCCTAAGGTTGAAGGTAAAGATGACGTGACCGGCGAAGAGCTGACCACCCGTAAGGACGATCAGGAAGAGACCGTGCGTAAACGCCTGGTGGAATACCATCAGATGACCGCGCCGCTGATCGGCTACTACTCCAAAGAAGCGCAGGCGGGTAACACCAAATACGCGAAAGTTGACGGCACTCAGGCCGTGGCTGACGTACGCGCAGAGCTGGAAAAAATTCTCGGCTAATGTTGTGCCGCCATCCGATGCCGGATGGCGGCGTAAACGCCTTATCCGATCTATGCCGTTCTGTAGGCCGGATAAGCGCAGCGCCATCAGGCAAAAATTCTCGCTTTACCTCTCACAGCAATTAGTTTTTCTTCCTCGCTTTTCCGCTACAATTATCAACAATTTGAATCGATAAGAGGCGGTAATGCATCATAAGAAACCTGGTATCCTGCTGGTTAACCTCGGCACTCCCGATGCTCCCACGTCTGAAGCCATTAAACGCTATCTGAAGCAGTTCTTAAGCGATAAGCGCGTCGTGGATACGCCTCGCCTGCTTTGGTGGCCGTTGCTGCGCGGCGTCATTCTGCCGATCCGCGCGCCGAGAGTGGCGAAGCTATACGAATCGGTATGGATGGAAGAGGGCTCACCGCTGCTGGTCTACAGCCGTCGTCAGCAGCAGGCGCTGGCGGCACGTCTGCCGGATGTGCCGGTGGTGCTGGGCATGAGCTATGGCACGCCATCGCTGCAAAGCGCGGTGGATGAACTGCTGGCGCAGGGCGTTGACCAGCTCATCGTGTTGCCGCTCTATCCGCAGTATTCCTGTTCCACCGTGGCTGCGGTGTGGGATGAACTGGCACGCATTCTGGCAACCAAACGCGCGATTCCGGGCGTCTCGTTTATTCGTGATTACGCGACCGATCGCCACTATATTCAGGCGCTGGCGGCGAGCGCACGGGCGTCATTTGAGCGCCACGGCGAGCCCGATCTCCTGCTGCTTTCCTACCACGGTATTCCTCAGCGTTATGCTAATGAAGGCGACGATTACCCGCAGCGCTGTCGTGACACCACGCGTGAACTGGTCTCCGCGTTGGGTATTTCGCCTGATAAGGTGATGATGACCTTCCAGTCGCGCTTTGGCCGCGAACCATGGCTCACGCCGTATACCGACGAAACGCTCAAGATGCTCGCGGAAAAGGGCGTGAAACATATTCAGGTGATGTGCCCGGGTTTCTCTGCCGACTGTCTTGAAACGCTGGAAGAGATTGCGGTGCAAAACCGCGAACTGTTCCTCGAGGCGGGCGGGCAGAAATATGAGTATATTCCGGCCCTCAATGACGATGCCGCGCATATCGAAATGATGGTGAATCTGACGGCGTCGTATCGCTAATCGCAAGCGGGCGGGGGAGTGTGCTACTATTCCCCGCTTGTTCCTAGTCATCCAGAAATCACCATGAAATTTCCCGGTAAACGCAAATCTAAACATTACTTCCCGGTGGACGCTCGCGATCCGCTGCTCCAGCAGATTCAACCTGAAAGTGAAACCAGTACCGCCTGGGTTGTCGGTATCGACCAGACGCTGGTGGATATTGAAGCCAAAGTCGACGATGCGTTTATTCAGCGCTACGGCCTGAGCGCCGGGCATTCGCTGGTGATTGAAGATGATGTCGCGGAAGCGCTATACCAGGAACTGGTACGCGAGAGCCTGATTACCCATCAGTTTGCCGGTGGCACCATCGGTAATACCATGCACAACTATTCGGTACTGGCGGACGATCGTTCGGTACTGCTGGGCGTCATGTGCAGCAATATTGAAATTGGCGGCTATGCCTATCGTTACCTGTGTAATACCTCCAGCCGTACCGATCTTAACCATTTACAGGGCGTCGATGGCCCGATTGGCCGCTGCTTTACGCTGATCAGCGAAAGCGGAGAGCGTACTTTTGCTATCAGCCCAGGACACATGAACAAACTGCGTCCGGAAAGCGTGCCGGAATCGGTGATTGCCGGCGCCTCTGCGCTGGTGCTTACCTCTTACCTGGTGCGCTGCAAGCCGGGCGAGCCGATGCCGGACGCCACGATGCAGGCCATCGCCTACGCGAAGAAACACAATGTGCCGGTGGTGCTGACGCTGGGCACCAAGTTTGTGATTGCCGATAGCCCGGAATGGTGGCAGAGCTTTATTAAAGAGCACGTGTCGATTCTGGCGATGAACGAAGAAGAAGCGGAAGCGCTGACCGGCTTGAGCGACCCGTTACAGGCGGCGGATAAAGCTCTGGATTGGGTGGACCTGGTGCTGTGTACCGCCGGGCCGACCGGGCTGTATATGGCGGGCTTCACCGAAAACGAAGCCAAGCGCAAAACTCAGCACCCGCTGCTGCCGGGGGCCATTGCCGAGTTTAACCAGTATGAATTCAGCCGTGCGGTGCGCTATAAAGACTGTCAGGATCCGCTGCGCATCTACTCGCACATTGCGCCGTTTATGGGTGGCCCTGAGAAGATCATGAATACCAACGGCGCAGGTGACGGCGCGCTGGCGGCGCTGCTGCACGACATTACCGCTAACGCTTACCATCGCAGCAACGTGCCGAATTCCAGTAAGCACCAGCATAACTGGCTGACCTACTCGTCGCTGGCGCAGGTGTGTAAGTATGCTAACCGCGTGAGTTATCAGGTGCTGAACCAGCATTCGCCGCGTTTGACGCGCGGCCTGCCGGAGAAAGAAGATAGCCTCGAAGAGGCGTACTGGGAGCGGTAATATTGTTATTCAGGCCTACGTAAACGCGTAGGCCTGATAAGCGTAGCGCCATCAGGCACGAACATTGCCGGATGGCGGCTTTGCCTTATCCGGCTTACGATGCTATCCGCTAACAGCCTCACTCAACGGCGGATCGCTCAATAGCCCCAGCATGGTTTTCGCTATCTCACGCTCACCCATGACCACCTCATTGGCACCTCGTTCGCTGATATACGCGACTTCATCGTCGTAATGCGCACGGGCGATAATCTCAAGATGCGGATACTTCTCGCGGGCGCTGGCGACGATTTCTCCGGCCTCATAGCCGTTTGGAATGGTCAGCAGCAGCCAGCGGGCGCAGTCGAGATGCGCCAGCGTCATAATCTCTTCGTTGGCGGCATTACCCAGTACCGCGCGAATGCCGCGCTCGCGCAGCTCGTCGACACGGGTACGCGATGTTTCAATCACCACCAGCGGAATCCCTTGCGCCATCAGCTTCTCGCCGAGCAGGCTGCCGACGCGACCGTAGCCAACCAGCAGCGCGTGGTTACAGATATCTACCGGAATCTGTTTTTCATCTTCCAGCGCCTCTTCCAGGGTCTGTTCCTCAAGCGTTTCCGTTTTCTCGAGGTATTTCTCCAGCACGGAGAACAGCACCGGATTGAGCATAATGGAGAGAATCGCCCCCGCCAGCACCAGGTTTTGCCCGGCTTGCGGTAGGAGATCCAGCGCCATGCCCAGACCGGCGAGAATAAAGGCGAATTCGCCAATCTGCGCGAGGCTGGTGGCGATGGTTAATGCGGTACGCTGGGAGTGGCCGAACAAACGCACCAGGCCAAACGCGGCGAGCGATTTACCGAAGATGATGATTGCCAGCGTTCCCAGTACCGCCAGCGGCTGCTCAATCAGAATCAGCGGATCAAACAGCATGCCGACGGAGACAAAGAACAGTACCGCAAACGCGTCACGTAGCGGCAGGGTATCGTGCGCCGCACGATGGCTCAGTTCGGATTCGTTCAGCACCATCCCGGCGAAGAACGCACCCAGCGCGAACGAGACGTCAAACAGTTCTACCGCGCCGAAGGCGATGCCCAGCGCCAGCGCCAGTACCGAGAGCGTGAACAGTTCGCGAGAGCCGGTGGCGGCGCTGCGAGAGAGGATCCACGGCACCAGGCGGCGGCCAACCAGCATCATAATGGCGATAAACGCCACCACTTTACCGATGGTTATCGCCATATCGATAGCCAGCGAGGCGAAACCGATATTTTCTTTTTCCATCATTCCGGCGACGGCGGGCAGCAGCACCAGCGTCAGGACCATCACCAGATCTTCAACGATCAGCCAGCCGATGGCAATTTGCCCCCGCTGACTATCAATAAGCTGTCGTTCTTCTAACGCGCGCAGCAGCACCACGGTACTGGCGGTAGACAGGCACAGGCCAAAGACGATGCCGGTCATTATGGACCAGCCTAAGAAGGTGGAGAGCAGCATCCCGAGCAGGGTGGCGACCGCTATCTGCGCTATCGCGCCGGGTATGGCGATGGACTTTACCGCCATCAAATCTTTCAGTGAGAAATGGAGACCGACGCCGAACATCAGCAAAATAACGCCTAATTCCGCGAGTTCTGGTGCCAGTTTGGTATCAGCGACAAATCCTGGAGTAAAGGGTCCGGCCAGTACGCCCGCTAACAAATATCCTACCAGTGGAGAAATTCTTAACTTATTGGCAATCATGCCAAGGAAAAAAGCGAGCACAAGGCCACCAACAATGGTGGTGATTAGCGGTGTGGCGTGATGCATTCCGTCTCCTTTCGTCGTGATGCGTGGTCCCATTTTTGGCGCAGAGTGTCGCAACAGCCTGAAAACCAAAAAACCTCGTAAT